>CAZUWD010000023.1:0-2225 GCA_964624015.1 uncultured Bdellovibrionales bacterium
TTTAAAGTTGTCTGAATTTAATTGGTAAAGTTAGTTTAGTAATTCAAAGTAATTCTTTATTTTTACTTTCCCATCTTAATACAGGCCGCATATTTTGTCAAAAGCCCTTTAAGATGTTATTATGATACAGAAATTAAAAATAAAAATAATTAAACATGCTAAAACCGCTGGTTCTTATTGTATTGGATGGCTGGGGGCTGGGCAAAACTGAAAAAGGCAACGCCATTGCCAGGGCGCAAACTCCCGTCATTGATAAACTTAACGCTTTTTATCCCCATATTGCTTTGCAAACATCAGGTATTTCCGTCGGACTTCCCTGGGGAGAAGCCGGCAATTCAGAAGTCGGGCATATGACCTTGGGCGCGGGAAAAATAATTTATCAAAACATGCCCCGTATTACCATGGA
Organism: uncultured Bdellovibrionales bacterium; assembly: GCA_964624015.1. Lineage (GTDB taxonomy): Bacteria > Patescibacteriota > Minisyncoccia > Moranbacterales > UBA2206 > CAZUWD01. Next base: position 407 of record CAZUWD010000023.1, read on the forward strand.
GATTCAAAACGGGGAGTTTTTTAGAAACGAAATACTGATGGAAACGATGGAAAGGGCCGCCAAAAACAATTCCGCCCTTCATCTCATGGGGCTTATCGGACAGGGAAGCGTCCATTCATACCTTGACCACCTTTACGCTCTTCTGGAATTCGCACGCAATCAAAAACTGGAAAATGTTTTCGTGCATATTTTCACAGACGGACGTGATTCTCCGCCTATGGCTGCCGTGGAAGCTATAATGGAATTGCGGAAAAAAATGCAGCTTTACCGCACCGGTAAAATTGCCTCGATTTGCGGACGCTATTTCGCCATGGATCGGAATAACAATTGGGATCGCACAGAAAAAGCCTACCGCCTGATTGTTTCCGGAGAAGGCAATAAAATAGCCGACCCCGTTCAATACCTTCAAGAATCTTATGGTCGCAAGGTTTTTGACGAATATATAGAGCCGGCCACTGTTTGCTCCATTGACAGTCCGCCGGTTACCGTTAAAAGCGGGGATTCCGTGATTTTTTTCAATTTCCGGGAGGATCGCGCGCGCCAACTCACCAAGGCCTTTGTACTTCCCGGTTTTTCCAAGTTCGAGCGGAAAATGATAGAGAATATTTACTTCACAACACTGACCCAATACGAAGACAATCTGCCGGTCAAAGTTGTCTATCCGCCGGTCAGCATAAAAGAGTCGCTGGGAAGCGTTTTGAGCAGAAGCCACATCAGGCAGCTGCGAATCGCTGAAACAGAAAAATTCGCCCATGTTACTTATTTTTTCAATGGGGGCGCCGAAGATCCTTTTCCTCTTGAAGATCGCGTTATAATCCCTTCCAAAATCACAGACAGTTTCGACAAAATTCCCGGGATGAGCGCCGCAGAAATAACCGAAGCAATAATCAAAGCGGTCAACAGCGACAAATATGATTTTATCCTGGTTAATTATGCCAACGCCGACATCGTGGGGCATACCGGCAACGAAGAAGCGACTATCCAAGCTGTTCAGGAAATTGACAAAAGCCTTGGAACTCTTATTCCAGCTGTTTTACTGAAAGGCGGCGGCCTGCTTATTACCGCTGATCACGGCAATGCGGAAGAATTAAAACGCATTATGACCGGAGAAATTGAAACCGAACATTCCACTAATCCGGTTCCGCTCTGGTTCGTTACTCCGGAAAATCACCGGGAGGCGCCGGATCCGCAATTTACAAAAACAGAAGCCGAATCCGAGGGTCTTTTGAGCGATATAGCTCCGACTGTTTTGGAGCTTTTGGAGCTGCCTAAATCGGCGGAAATGACTGGTGAAAGCCTTTTGCCGCTACTCAAATAATGCGCGAAAGAAACCACAAAAAACTTCCGGCAGCCCGGAAGTTTTTTTGTGGCTCACAAGGTTATTTTATAATTTTATCGACTATCCCGTATTTTTTGGCTTCCTCCGCGCTCATAAAATAATCGCGCTCCGCGTCTTTTTCCACTTTTTCAATTTTCTGCCCGGTGTGGCGCGCCATAATTTCATTCAGTCTCTGTTTGATTTTCAAAATATGATTGGCACGAATAGCCACATCGGTCGCTTGTCCTTCCGCGCCGCCCATTACTTGATGAATTAATACTTCTCCATTGGGAAGAATTATCCGCTTGCCCCTGGCACCCGATGTTAAAAGCAAGGCCGCCGCAGAAGCCGCCAGTCCGACACAAATGGTGGAGACGTCGGCTTTTACGTATTGCATCGTATCATAAATGGCCAGCGCCGCAGACACGTGGCCTCCCGGAGAATTGATATATAATTTGATGTCTTCTTTGGAATTTTGCGAATCGAGAAACAGCAGCTGGG
>CAZUWD010000023.1:2254-8084 GCA_964624015.1 uncultured Bdellovibrionales bacterium
AATCGGACCGCCTAGAAAAATTATCCGGTCTTTTAGCAGGCGAGAATAAATATCATAAGCCCGCTCTCCATAACTGGTTTTTTCAATAACAGTAGGTATGAGATATTGATTTTTCATAAGTTACGCAATTACAAATTTACCGAAACACGAAAATAAAAAGGCAATTCCCGCATTTAGTTCTATTCGCATTAAATGAATTTATTGATTAGCACAAATACTACAGGCTTTCTAAGTAACCGAACACTTTTTCGTTCTCCAGATTTCCTTTCGCATAATTATACAATCTTTGCATGTCAATATTCTTTTCTAAATCTTTCACATTTTTGTAATATTGTAAAGTTTTGTTCATTTCCGCCTCAATCTCCTCCGATTCAGCACTGATATTTTCCATTTTGGCAATTTTTTCAAGTGCCATGGCGGATTTTACTCTTTTCTGAGCCTGCGGCTCCCAGTCTTTTTCCAGTTCCGTTTTTTCTTTGTTAATTCTGGAAAGATACTGCTCCAAATTCATTCCCATCATGGAAAGTTGCTGCTCAAATTCCTGCATCATTTGATTTATTTCCCCGCGTACTAAAACTTCCGGCAAATCAACTTTGGAATGATCCAGTATCCTTTCAATGAATTCAGCGCGCTTTTTTTCTTTCATTTTTTGCCTGTTTTCGCCTTCCATGCCGTGCCGGACGCTCTTTTTAAGTCCTTCGAGATTTTCAAATTTACCTAAAGATTTTGCGAAATCATCATTCACTTCCGGTGTTTCCCGCGCTTGTACCAGTTTCATTTTTACCTGAAACACGGCTTTTTTGGCGGCCAGATCTTTTTTGTGATAATCCGGAGGAAACGCCAGTTCAAATTCTTTTTCTTCGCCTTCTTTAAGGCCGATTATATTTTCCTCGAATCCCGGAATAAACACTCCTTTGCCGATAATCAGCGGGTGATTCAAGCTCTCGCCGCCCTTAATCGGCTTTCCGTCAATTAAAACTTTGAAGTCTATTTCCGCGCTGTCTCCGCTTTGCGCCTCGCGCCGGACAGTCACCAATTTGACCCGGCTGGCTGCCAATTTTTCCAGTTCTAACTGCAACTCATCTTCGGAAACTTCGGCTGATTTTTCTTTATGCTCTGCGTTTATTTTCTTAATCTCTTTTTTATATTTTTCTCCAATCTCAATTTCCGGCATAATGGCCGCTACGACCTTATACCGCAGATCCTGCTTTTCTTTGATTTCTTCAATAGTAATTTCCGGCCGTCCGATAATATTCAGTTTTTCCGCCATTACCAAATCGGTATAGGATTTTTCAACCGCTTTTTGAGCGGCTTTATTGATGAGAATTTCTATGCCGACTTTCTGTTCCACTATTTTTCTGGGCGCCTTGCCGGGACGAAAGCCTTCGATCTTAATTTCATGCGACGTTTCCGCCGCCGCCACATCTAAATATTTTTCCCAGTCTTGCCAGAAAACAGAAGCCTTGAATTCAATTTTTGAACCTTCCAATTTTTTTATCATAATTTTATTCGGGTAAACCGCGGGCAAAACTCAAACAGGCAAATAAGCCGTTGGCTGTCCGCAACATTTGACACTTATTGCTTTCTGTCAATTATATCAGCAATCCCACCATTAAAAGCGCGACGATATTTAAAATTTTAATCATCGGATTGATCGCCGGTCCGGCCGTATCTTTATAAGGATCGCCAACCGTATCGCCGGTCACTGCCGCCTGATGAGCAAAACTCCCCTTGCCGCCGAAATTACCGTTTTCAATATATTTCTTGGCATTGTCCCAGGCGCCGCCGCCGCTGGTCATTGAAATTGCTACAAAAATTCCGGTGACTATGGATCCGACCAAAAGACCTCCCAGCGCTTCAATGCCTAGAATTAACCCAACTAAAATCGGTGCCAGAACCGGAATCAAGGCTGGCACAATCATTTCTTTGATAGCCGCTCGAGTTACGATATCGACTGTTTTTCCGTAATCCGGTCTGGTCGTTCCTTCCATGATGCCTTTTACGTCACGAAACTGGCGACGCACTTCTTCCACTACTGAGCCAGCAGCCTTGCCCACCGCCTGCATAGACAGGGCGCCGAAATAATACGGCAGGAGTCCGCCAATAAAAAGACCTGCCAGAACTTTCGGATCATTGATTAAAAACTGCGTGGTTTCCGGCAAACTGTGTGTAAAATCCCCAAACAAAACTAGCGCCGCCAAGGCCGCTGAGCCAATGGCATAGCCCTTAGTTACTGCTTTGGTGGTGTTGCCGACCGCGTCCAATGGATCAGTCACGTCGCGAACCTCCGAGCCCAATTCTGCCATTTCGGCGATGCCGCCGGCGTTGTCGGTAATCGGGCCATACGAATCAATGGCCACAATAATGCCGGCCATTGACAGCATAGACATCGCCGCTATGGCTACTCCATACAATCCCGCCAGCGCATAAGCCGCTAAAATCGCCGCCACGATCAAAATAATCGGCCAGGCTGTGGATTTCATGGAAACCGCAATGCCCGTAATGATATTGGTGCCGTGACCGGTTTCGGAAGATTTGGCAATTTCTTTGACGGGATTATATTTTGTGGAAGTATAGTATTCCGTAATGATAACCATACCCGCCGTTACCAAAAGACCGATAAGCGAAGATAAATAGATGCTAAGTGCGGAATATTTGCCGTTGCCGTCCATAAGATACTGCGTTGCCGGATAAAAAGCGACTGCCGCCAGGACGCCGGCAACAACCAGGCCTTTATACAAAGCGCCCATAATGTTTTTACTGCTTCCAAGTTTCACAAAAAAAGTTCCAATAATCGAAGTGATAACAGAAACCGCACCCAATACTAATGGATATATTACCGCGCTCGGAAAAGCTGCAAAAAGAAGCGAGCCCAGCACCATAGTTGCAATAAGCGTTACTGCGTATGTTTCAAAAAGATCGGCTGCCATACCGGCGCAATCGCCGACATTATCGCCAACATTATCGGCGATTACCGCCGGGTTTCTCGGATCATCTTCTGGAATACCGGCCTCTACCTTGCCGACCAGATCCGCGCCTACATCCGCCGCTTTGGTGAAAATACCGCCGCCAAGACGGGCAAAAATGGAAATCAGCGAGCCGCCAAAACCCAGCCCGATAAGAGCATGAATATCATTGGTAATAAAATAAAATCCGGCCGTTCCCAGAAGTCCAAGGCCGACTACTAAAAGCCCGGTTACGCTGCCTCCCTGAAAAGCCACAGTTAAAGCTTTTTGCATGCCGTCCCGGGCAGCTTCCGCTGTCCGGACGTTGGCCCGCACGGAAACATTCATGCCGATATACCCGGTCAGAGCCGAAAGAAATGCACCGAAAATAAAAGCTGCGGCTGTTGTCCAGCCCAAGCCTGGCACCAGGCCTATGGTAAAAAATAAAAGCGCTGCCACCACCGCCACTGCTTTATACTGGCGGTCAAGATATGCTTTAGCGCCTTCCTGGATAGCTTTGGCAATGTCGCGCATTTTTTCATTTCCATCTGGTAACCGCAATACCTTTTCAATTAAAATAATCCCGTAAACAATGGCCAGAGCTGCTCCTCCTAACACAAATAATGTCGTCATATTTTTAAAAAATTTTAAAAATTAATTACTCCCGGTTTTCCTGTTCTTCGTTTTTTTCCTGATCCTGATTATTTTTCTCTCCGCTTTCGCTCTTTTTTCCGTCCTCCGTTTTTTCCGCGCCATCTTTTTCTTCTTTTGTTTCTTTCGTTTCTTCAGTATCTTTTTGTTCATTTTCGCTTTTTACGCCCGCAATATCTATTTTCCAGCCGGTAAGCTTGGCGGCCAGTCTTACATTTTGTCCGCGCTTGCCGATAGCCAGGGATAATTGATCCTCCGGCACTGTCACTGTCGCTTCTTTGGCCGCTTCTTTAATATCTGTGCGTAAAACCTTAGCCGGACTTAAAGCGGCCGCCACAAATTTGGCAATATCATCATTCCAAAGAATAATGTCGATTTTTTCTCCGCCCAGTTCTTCTATCACGGCTTGCACGCGTGTGCCTTTCTGGCCGACGCAGCTGCCAATCGGATCAATTCCTTCTTCAGTTGAAGACACGGCTATTTTGGTCCGTTCTCCGGCTTCCCGCGCGATAGCTTTGACCTCCACCGTCCCGGCAAAAATTTCAGGAACTTCCAGTTCGAAAAGTTTCTGCACCATTTGCGGATGGACGCGGGAAAGCATGATCCCGGGGCCTTTTAAGCCGGCTTCCACTTTGGCCAGATAGACCTTGAGTCTTTGTCCGATACGGTAACTTTCCCGCTCCACTTGTTCGGATGGAAAAAGTACGCCGATGGATTTTCCGAGATCAATAAAAATATTCCGCCCTTCAATTCTCTGCACGACGCCGGAAATCACTTCTCCTTCCTTGTCTTTGTATTCATCATACATAGCATCCCGTTCGGCCTCGCGAATTCGTTGAATAATCACCTGCTTGGCGGTCTGCGCCGCTACCCGGCCGTAATCTTTCTGTTCGGACAGCTCCGACTCGATTATGTCGCCGATTTTTGCTCCTTTTTTTATTTTTTTAGCCTCGTCCAGAGTCAGATCTCTTTCCGGATTGAATCTCGGCAATTTTTCTTCATCTCCGGTTTCCCCTTCTTTTGTTTCCTGATTTTCTTTCACATCTTCAGTCCTCTGCTCTTTTTTTTTTTCCAGTTCTTCTTCCGTCACAAATTCCCGCATGGTTTCGTCAACTACTTCCTTGACCAAAAAAAACTTGGCGCCGCCGGTTTTTTCATCAAATTCGGCACGGATATTCTGCCCCTTTTTACCATAATCTTTTTTATAGGCCGCCGCCAAAGCCGCTTCGATTGTTTCTATCACTTTTTCTTTGGAAATTCCCTTTTCCTCACAAAGCGCCGCGATGGCACTGCCAAAATCCCCCAAGCCTCCCTGGTTTTGGCTGGAATTTTTCGCTGTTTTTTTCTTCTTCATAAAATTATTAAGTATTAAAATTATTTTCTGCAAATATGTGCTTGAATGCAGGCTTGCAGATCAGTTGCTTTTCCGAAAAAAATCTGCGTTGCCAATTTTTAAAAAAAGAATCCGCTCGCGCGGACCATTCAAAATCGTATTGCATTTAGAAGTATAGCAAAGCATTAACAAGTTGTCAATTTTATTTTTTTGGCAAATAAAATTCTTCGAACCGGATCGCAGGCCATTTCCGGGTCGGTTCAAACAAGCCGGAATTGTTATTCGCGCCGCTATTGTATATAATAATAGTGTCGCACAATATTTTGCAAACTTGGCGCTTTGAATTTTTCATATCTCTAATTTTTTATCGAAACAAATGAATCTCAAGGAACTAAAAAGCCAGTTTTTGGAATATCTGGAAATTGAAAGAAATCGCTCGCCCAAAACCATTGAGAATTACAGCCGCTATCTGGATCGTTTTATCGCTTGGTCGCGCCTGAAAAACCCCGGTGAAATCACTGACGATATCGTACGCAATTATCGCATTTATCTGAATCGCTACCAGGACAAAAGCGGTCGTCCGCTTAAAAAAATAACGCAAAATTATTTTATTATCGCTCTCCGCAGTTTCCTGAAATACCTTTCCCGCCGCGATATTGAAACCTTGCCGGCGGAAAAAGTGGAGGTGGGGAAAAGTCCGCGCAAAGAGATGGATTTTCTGGAAGCGGAAGAAATGGAAAGGGTTTTGCAGGCGGCCGACGGCCAAAGCTTCAAAGTTTTGCGCGACCGGGCAATATTGGAGCTTCTTTTTTCCAGCGGCTTGCGTGTTTCCGAGTTGATTAACTTAAGCCGCGACAAATTGGATCTCAAAAACCAGGAATTCTCCGTCAAGGGCAAAGGT
>CAZUWD010000024.1:0-5299 GCA_964624015.1 uncultured Bdellovibrionales bacterium
CATTATACCACTATTGAAACTCGGATTTAGGAGTTTCGTAATTCAAAGTAATTATTACTACTTATACTTTGTTCAAGCATCGAATATCTCTTCATGTCATCCCGGACTTGTTCCGGGATCTAATTTCAGATTGGCTTATATCTAGATGCTGAAATCACCGCCATAGCGGGACAAGTAAATTCAGCATTACACTATTTTAAAATAATTGGGTATGAGCTCGATTAATCTTATTATATTATAATTCCAGACAAAAAACCATCCCTCTTACTTTTCCCACTTAAGGCCGGCTTGGCTGTTTTGTGCGCCGGAAGGCGCGATTATTTTCTTTGTTTCCGCCTTTTTTTTCTGCAGGTAATAAACGGCGGCGGCGCCCGCCGAAACAACAGCCAGGAAAACGATTGCTATGATCATTCCCCGCCAAGTCAAAATTCCTGCTTCTTTACTCCTTTCGCTTCCCCCTTTTTTCTCAAAAATAATATTCAATACTTTTCTGTCCCGGCCGCGCAAATCCCGCTTGAGTCGCAAGCCTAAAAGCGGCTCGATTTCCATTTTTTCCGCTTCCATATTTATTTTCTTTTCCGCAAAAATAGCGGGTTCCGCATCAGTATAGATTTTGCCCTTGATTTGTCCGTGCCTTTGCCGGACATAATCAAAAAAAGTTTCAAATTCTTTTTTTCCGGGAAACTCCGCAAAAACTTGAGTAAAGACGACGACTTCGTTTTTTACCGCTCCCAAAATAAAATTTTCTCCGATCTTGAGAAATAAAAAAGTTTTTTTCTCCTTTTTTTTGCCGATCAGACGGCTTATGGAAACCGCTTCCGTTTCCGCGGCCTCAACCGCCAGCTTTTCTTCTGCCAGTACTTTTTCCAAAAGAGAAAAGAGTTTATTTTGCACGGCCACAACTTGGATATTCTCTCCGGTCTGCCCGATATCCCAAGCCCTTTCAAGTTTTTCCGGAATTACTTCCTGCACCTGATCCCTGCCAATATTTTTTTTCCTCTTCCGCCAGTCCGGTTGAATATGCATATTCCTCGCCTACGGTTATCCTGATTTTTCGGGGACAACTTTCTGCAATGGATCGCAAGGCGTCTTTCAGATTTTTTTCGGAAAATCCGGTTTCGTGAACTGAAAGGCTTGCGTCGCCAAAAATCCCGCTTTCAGTCCAGCGAATTTTTTTTGAAGTAATATGTAAAAGTGTTCTTTTGCGTGAAAAAATCATTTTAAATTCATAACTTAACAGCTTGGCCTTCTTTCAAATTTGAATTTTGCTTCTGAAACCACGGGCAGTCGAAACAATTTTTAAACCGGTGTTTGATCCGGGGACATTGCCCGCCTGTTTCCGAACAGTGGCCGGCTACCATCCAGCATTCTTTTCCGGAATCATACAGAAAAGCCGGGTATTCCTTGCGGGTTTCCGGACTGCAATTCCAGTATTCCCAGCAATTTTCTGCTTTATCGTTTTCCATTTTTTTATAATATTTTCTTAAGTAAATTATACCAATTTTTATTGTTCTTTCCAACTTCGGATGGAAATCTCCGATTCGGACAGCAGAACCATTGCCTTGACCGCTCTGGCAAATTTATTATTGGCCGCTTCCGCCCGAATAACATGATCGTCTCCGTCTTTTTCAACGCCCACTTCGCATTCCCGGCCGTTGATATGGAAATTATCTCCGGCATAATCATAATCCCGGATAAGGCGCAAGATTCCTTCTTCCATGCAGGACTCCGAAAACAGGAGCGCCTGCTCCCCTTGCCGCAAAGCTTCCGCTGATTGATTGGCGCCGACTGAAAGCATGGTTATGGCCGCTGCCATGCCTCCGGTAACAGCCAGCAAGACAAGCGCTGCCACAATGACCACATAGCCGCTTTTTTCCGCATATTTGCTTTTCGCGCTTTTTTTCATGTTTTATTTATTTGCGTAAAGCCGCTCCCGAGCGGACCGGCACGGAATATTGATATTCATTCCTGTCCGGCGATCCGGGATAATCAGTTGCCGCGTCCAGCGAAAATCCAATGTATTCAGTTTCATTTTCCCCGGAAACTTGCTCAAAAAATTCCACGTTTTCAGCCCTGATATTTTCGGGGTGGAGAGATACCGCGCCGGCACCTCCTCTTTTCAAGGTCAGTCGCCCGCCAATTTCTTCAAAAACAATATCTTCGCCATCTGTCTTGAGAGTCAATTTCGCCGGAGGACTCCCGAAACTGGAATTGTCCCGGTCAACGCTTTGCGCCCGGCGTATTTCAAAAACCATTTTTTCCCTGATTAATTCCGCCGCTCCCAGCGCTTCCCGCATCGATCTGCTTTTTATTCCAAGTCCCGTAACATTCCAGCCATAAGCAAACAGGGCAGCCAGCACAAAAACCGCGATGGCCAGATAAACAAGCGTTTCGATCAAGCTTATCCCTTTGAATTGTTTTTTCATAAAAAAATTACGGCCCAGCCGGAATTTCCCGCCGCGACAAATAAGTCTCGTATTCAACCGCGTAATCGCCCTGGCTGGCCCGGGAAGTTATTTTCATAATATCTTCATCCGCCTCCCCGCCGTTTCCGGCAATATCGCCATCGTTGTTTCTGCGCGCTTTTGAAATGGAAATGGCCCGCACAAAACCTTCTTTTGTGTCGCTTTCTCCTTTAAGCTCCCATTTGCCTCCGGAAAATCTAATGCCGGATCCTTCTGTTTCCGCCAATAAGTCAAAGTCTTGCGCGCGCAATGCCCGCGCCGCTTCAATTCCTTCCAAAGCAAAAAGTCTGGCAAATTCCGTCCGCTCGCCTGATCTCTGGGCGCTGACAGATTGAAGAACAGCAATAACAATCGCAAAAGAAAAAACGGAAAAAACCGCCGCGCCTAAAATAATCTCCACTACTGAAAAGCCTTCTGTTTTTGCCGCCATATTATTTTTTCAATTTATTCTGCGACTCCTTCGCTGTTTAGGAAAAAAGATTCCTCCTCATTATCACGATAAATAACTACTCTGAAATCTGCCGTATTTGGAAGACCGCCAGGCCGCCTGAAAACTATTTCCGACAATCCGCTTATGGAAACTTTTTCATTGATTTGCGTTGCTTCATCAAAGGATCGATCGCGTCCGGAATAACTATCTCCCTTAAAAAGGGTTATGGCCGGACTTGCATAATGCACTCCCCAAGCCGAATTTTCCTTTCCGGAAAGCGCATATGTGCGGGCTTTAGTCAGCGCTCCGCGCAATTGTTCCGCAGCATCGTTGATTTCGGCCTGTCGCAGCATTCTAACCGGAAATGCCAGAGATAAAAAGCCTACCGTTAAAACTATGGCAATTACAAGCAGGATTTCAATAAGAGTATAGCCGGTCTCTTTTCTTTCCATTTAGTAACGGGGTTACCAAATTAGCGGTGAATTGATCCAGTCAAGGTATATATCGGCAAAATAACAGCCAGAGCCACAAAGCCGGCCACTAAGCCGATAAAAATCAACAAAATCGGTTCAAGCATTGCCGCTCCGTTTTTGGCCGCTGAATCGGTTTCATCTTCAAAATAATTGGCGAGATAAAAAAAGGTTTCTTCGAGTTTGCCGGAACTTTCTCCAATAACAATCATTCGCGCAGCCAATGAAGGAAAAAGCGCAAACTCTTTTTTTTCCATTTCTCTGCCCATGCCGGCTCCCCGGGAAACAGTTGACTGCAGTTTCCCGATCAGTTTGGCAACCGCCATATTTTCAGCCACCTGCGCTTCAATCCGCAAAGAATATTCCAAAGGCAGTCCGCTTTGCGTCATTACTCCTAAATCTCGAAAAAGTGACGACAAGGACGCCGCTTTGGCAACTTTGCCAAAAAAAGGCAGGCGAAATTTGAGGCGATGCCAAAATAACCTTGCCGGCGGAACCAATCTGACTATAAAGCGTACAACGACAAACGAAGCCGCCAAGCCAGCCAGAAATAAAATCCCGTATTGCTTGGAAAAATAGGAAAATCCCAAAAGAATTCTGGTTGCCAGCGGCAATTGAGTATCAAAAGCGGAAAAAATTCCGGCCAGTTTGGGCAAGACAAAAAAACTGACAAAAGCCCCGACAACCGCCGAAACCAGAAGCACGACTGCCGGATAAAAAAGCATGGCTTTGACTTTTTTGCGCAGAACATCTTCCCGTGTCAGCTTATCGGCTAAAAAATCCAGGCTTTTTTCCAAGGTTCCGGAGGTTTCTCCAATTTCCACCAGGCTGGCAAAAAAAATGCCGAAATTTTTGTTTTTCCGGATGGCATCCGCCAATGCCTGTCCGTTTTCAACACTTTTTAAAAGTTTAGTCGCGACTTTCCCCGCCTGGCCGCCTTTGCGTTCCGCCATAAGTTTCAACGCCTCGGAAAGAGGAATTCCGCCTTTAAGCAAAGTAGCCAAGTGCTTGGCAAAAAAAAGTTTTTCCTGCTGTCTTAATCCTGAAAGCATTTGTGTTTTTTTATTCTTATATTTTCGTCGCGCCTAGAACTTCGTCGATTGTCGTCAAGCCGTTTTTCGCTTTTTCCAGACCGTCTTGCAGCATAGTCCGCATTCCTGACTCCCTGGCAATAGACGCGACGGAGCCGGCCTCCTGGTTTTGCTGGATGGCTTTGCGCAATTCATCGGTAATCTCCATAACTTCAAATATGCCTATTCTTCCCGCATATCCGGTGCCGTGGCAGCCTTCACAGCCCTTGCCCGAATATAGCCGGATTTTATGCGCTGAATCTTCTCCCTTCTTGATATCAAAAATATTTTCTACCTGCTCCCAGCCAATCCGTTGAGCGATTTCCGCCGGCGTAAATTCAGTGCTCACGCGGCAATTTCCGTGAATTGTCCTCACCAGCCTTTGAGCTATAATGGCATTGATTGTGGAAGCGACCAAAAATGGTTCGATTCCCAGATCAACAAAGCGGGGAATGGACGTAGCCGCGTCATTAGTATGCAGAGTCGAAAGAACCAAATGTCCGGTCATCGCCAGATTTATGGCAATGCCGGCTGTTTCCCTGTCCCGGATTTCTCCGACCAAAATAATATTTGGATCCTGGCGCAAAATGCTTTTGAGTCCGGTTGCAAAAGTCAAATTGGCTTTCGGGTTAACCTGAATCTGATTAACTCCCTGAATATCGTATTCCACCGGATCCTCAATCGTCATAATATTAACATTGCGGTTATTGAGAATTTTCAATATGGCGTACAGCGTCGTGGTCTTGCCGCAACCGGTTGGTCCGGTGGAAAGCACCATGCCGTACGGCTTCTCAAAAGCTTCCCGGATTTTCCGCCGGTCATCATCGGAAAGGCCCAAAGATTCCAGTGAAAAACTGCGCGATT
>CAZUWD010000024.1:5309-7972 GCA_964624015.1 uncultured Bdellovibrionales bacterium
CCGAAAGCAGGCGCATAACCGCTTTCTCGCCTTCGGCTACCGGGACAGTTGAAACACGTATGTCTATTTCCTCCTCAGGTAAAGGAAACTCTATCTTGCCGTCCTGCGGCACCTGATGCTCATCTGTCCGCAGGCGCGCCAAAACCTTAATGCGGGAAATTATTTGAGGATGCAGGGATTGCGGCAAAAAAGCCACGTCATGCAGAATGCCATCGATGCGGAAGCGCACCACCGAGTCTTTGCCTTCGCAGGGCTCTATATGGATATCGGATGCCCGGTTTTTGTAGGCATAGGTGATAATATTTTCCAAAATATTGACTATTGGCGGTTCCGTTTCTGAAGAATTTTCTTCCCGATCTTTTTCGTCCAGTGTTTTTTTTAATGTTTCGGACAATTCTCCTCCATAACGTTCAAGAGTATTTTTAATGCTGCTTCTTGATCCAAGATAGGCCTTGACCGGAACGCCTTCTTTGCGCCGGATAAATTCCCGGATTTCCAAATCAGTCGGATCGCACATGGCCAGATGCAATCCGCTTGTGTCTTTGCGGAACGGCACAATCATTTTTTTTCGCGCCACGATTTCCGGGATGACAGCCAGGATTTCCGGAGCGATGCCTGCGTGCGAAAGATCCACAAACGGAATGCTTATTTCATCGGCAATAATGCGGACAAGTTCATCTTCGGTATAAAGATTTTCTCCGATAACGGCTTCAAAAAGCGAGGTTTTGTTTTTTTGGGAAATTTCCCTGACTTTTTGCAGCTCTTCGCCGGATAATATTCCCGAATCAACAATCGCCTTTTCGGCATTTTCGGAGGCAAAAAAGTCCGTCGCCAAAAAATCATTTTCCTTGTCCGCCATTGGCGTTTTTTTCAAAACTGATTTTTCTGCCGGCATAAGCTTTTATTGGCCAAGATGTTTTTTGATTATATCAATCACTTCATGAAATGAAACATTGGCCTTGACCACATATTCAACCGCTCCCATGTCCATAACCTTTTTTTGATCCTCTTCCTGGCTCAAATTGGAAAGAATAATGACCTTAATGTCCTTAAGCGCCGAATCGGCTTTGATATCCTTCAGTGTTTCAAAGCCATCCTTGACGGGCATCATTAAATCCAGGAGAATCAGATCCGGTTTTTGTTCGCGCGCTATTCTCAAAGCTTCTTCGCCATTGGCCGCCAGATGAGCGTCAAGTCCTTCCCTGGCCAGTTTTTTTGCATAAACTCCGGACAAAAATTTATCATCTTCCGCTACCAAAATTTTCGCCCTTTTTTCGCTCCCCATACATGAAATTGAAAAGTTAATTATTCAGCTTTCAACAAGATTATTTTTATAAATGTTGCCGTTTAATTGATTTTGCGGATGCCTGTCTGATTTTCTTTATTTGCGAAAATATCTTACGTTTTTTTATATTGGGGCAGCACAATAAAGAAAGTCGTGCCCTTTCCTTCCTGGCTTTCAAAAAACACGGAGCCTCCGGCTTCTTCTACAAACGATTTTACCACATTTAATCCCAAACCGGAACCTTCCGGCTCTTTTTTGATGGCGTTTTCAGCCCGGAAGAACTTGGTGAATATCTTCTCTTTTTCCCTTTCCGGTATTCCAATGCCGTCATCCGCAATGGTTATTTTTGCATTATTTCCGCTGTTTACAAGGGAAATCCCCACTTTTCCTTCTTTGGTCGCGTATTTAATCCCGTTATTTAAGACATTTTCAATTGCCTCGAAGAGCCGCTGAGGACTCATCATGACTCTCGCATCAGAATCGCTTCCTGTTTCAAAAATCAGATCTATTTTATTTTTGTCGGCAAGCGGCTGGCAGCTTTTGATGACGGACTGGATTGTTTCCGCAAGTTTTATCTCCTTGGACGGCTCCATCACCCGCCCCATATTGATCCGGGAGACATTAAGCAGGTCATTAACTAAAACCACCAGGCGTTGATTGTTATCATTGATATTCTTTATAATTTCCAGCGCTTCCTCTGATAATTTGCCGGCATCACCGTCTAAAAGCATTTCCAGGCTCCATCTCATTCCCGAAAGCGGCGTGCGCAACTGATGCGCCGCTACAGAGAGAAAGCTGTCCTTAGCTCTTTCCAACTCCCGCTGTTCAGTCACATCCCGCAAAACCACAATACATCCCTGCTTTTCGCCTTTTCTGTCATAAATAATAGCTACTGTAAAATCGATTGGCACCTTATTTCCGCTTGTTCTCTGTATCATATACCGGTCAGAGTGCCTGGAAAAATCAATTTCTTTCTCCATAGCAGACCGCACAATAAAAAATCTTTTTTCAGGATTTTTTTCTTCGTAGACAAACAAAACATCTTTAACATCACGATTAATCGCTTCCGCTTCGGAAGCGCCAATAATTTTTTCCGCCGCTTTGTTGAAAAATATAATTTTTTGATTGTTATCCGTGGCAATGACTCCGTCGCCGATGGAGCGCAAAAAGTTCAGGATATTTTCCGCCCTTTCCTTTTGCATTTCAATTAAAACATTGGCTTCCTGCAATTCGGAAGCATGTTTAATGACCCGTATTTGGGCCTCCCTTTCATCGGTAATGTCCCGCTCAACTCCTGCAAAAAATTTGACTTCTCCCCGGGAATTCAAGATCGGAGAAATACGTATGCTGGCCAGGTATTTTTTTCCATTTTTCTTTT
>CAZUWD010000025.1:0-7746 GCA_964624015.1 uncultured Bdellovibrionales bacterium
TCCAGGTAAAGTCGCGAAAGGCCGACTGAAAAAATAACCAGGCACCCGGACAGCCAGATAATCCGGCGCCAAAATTTATTCTCAATATTTTTCAGCAAAAAATACATCAAAAAGCCATAAAAAACCACTGTGACAATCGCATGCCCGCTGGGAAAGGAGAAGGAATCAGTCGGATAAAGTGCGCCTTCCGGCCGCGGCCGCCCAACTATTCTTTTTATGATTATTCCGGTCAGCTGGGCGCCGACGACAGCGATTGCGAAGGGAAAAATCCATTCTTTTCTTTTCCAAAACCAGAAAGCCAGCATCGCAGCCGCTGAAAAAACGGCAACAATCTCCCATTTGCCCAAGTCGGTCAATACAGCAAAAAACTCCGCGCCGGACGAAGTACGAACAGAGCGGATGGCATTCGCGGCTGCCTGATCAAAATAATAAGCTATTGTTGACATTTCTTGTATTTGTTAGAATTATAGCATTAAAGCGGATTATTCATAAAATTTTATGGCGGGAAAAGAGATTTCGGTCGTTGTTCCCTGTTTCAACGAAGGAAAAACAATTTATAAAAATATTAAAAAAATTCATGCTTATCTCAAAAGCAATTTTGAGTTTTTTGAAATTATCGCCGTCAATGACGGCAGTACTGACAATACCCTTTCGGAACTGCGCGCCGCGCAACAGGAAATTCCCTTTGGAATTATTAACAAAACGCAAAACGAAGGCAAGGGAAAAGCCGTCAGGGACGGCATCGCCAGAAGCCGGAACGGGATTGTAATGTTTTTGGACGCCGACCTGGCTATTCCCGTCGAGGAACTGCAAAAATTTCTGGCAGAAATAAAAACCGGCAGCGACATCGTAATCGCCTCCCGTTTTGTGCCGGGTCTCAAAATACTCAAGTCGGCTTTGTGGCACCGCAAGCTTATGGAGCGGGCTTTCCGCCTGCTGCGCAAAATGATTCTGAGCAACTGGAAAATTCAAGACACTCAGTGCGGCTTTAAGGTTTTCAGGCGCGAAGCGGCCCGGCGCATATTCGCCGCAACCACCATAAACCGCTTTGCTTTTGATGCCGAAATAATTTTCATCGCTAAAAAATTCGGCTACACTCTCAAAGAAATGCCGATACGTTTGCAAAATTCCGAAATTTCCAGCGTGCGTATTTTCCGCGATTCCGTCAATATGCTTTTTTCCCTCTGTAAAATCCGCTATAACGACCTGTCCGGCAAATATTCGCGGAAGGAAAGACAATAATTTAGAATACGGGCACTTTTGAAAAAGCGGCAAAAAGTTTCTCCGCCAGGATTGCCGGAAAGTTTTTCAAAAACGCAAAGGATTTTTTGAGGCGTATTAATCGTTTTCGGCCAGCCGGTTATAATAAAAAGACACGTCGCTAATCCATTTGTCCGCGCCAAACCTTTCCGGACCGTCACACCGATAACCGCATTTCCAGACTACCATTTCGCGCGGCGTGTCTATTTTTTCTTCCTCAACCAGCTGCGCAATGCGCCGCGAAACAGTTTTCACCGCCTGGCGCGGATTTTCAAAACAGGTGTGCCCTCCCGAGCCCATAGCTTCAGTCTTCAGGCGAAAGCCCCAATAATTAAAACAATCTTTGCCGGCAAGCACCGGCGCGCGTTTTCCCCAGTTGCTTTCTTTTTTAGCAATACTTACCAGATACGCCGCTACTTGCCGATCCTGCGCCGCGATATAAGTCGTCATCCGTTCTATGGGATACCCGGCAACCATTTTTTTGATTTCTTTTTCCAGTTGCGCTCTTTGCGGCGGAAGAGAATTGCTGAAGAAAAAATCCGACTGGTTTGTATTTTTTTCAGCCGCCTGAATATTTAAAACGAAAGACGCCAGAAAAATTCCGCAAAGAATGAGCATTTTCCTTTTCAGGCTTTCTTCGTTTAAGCTGATCAGGCAAAATTTTTTCAGCCTTTTTTTAAGCGCTCTTTTGATTTTTTTTATTTTGATTTCGCCCATAAAAAGCCAAAAAACGGGATTCATCCCGCACTAACTTTCATTTATTATCTTTTTCCGTCATTTACCAGTGTTAAATAAGGGTTAGTGCGGGATTCACCCGTTTTGTCTTTTATTTTATTCCTTTATTAATTATACACTATTTAAAGAAAAAAAGCAAGTTCCGGCGGCAACGCGAAATTCAAACCAATCCCTTGTTAAAAAGAAACAAAATTATTCCGAATAAAGTAACGACTATAATCAATACAATAATCACGTCGCGCATAATAATGATGTTAACATATAATACTAAATACAGCCGGTTTCTTTTTTCATTTCAATGTAATCACGGTTATCTCTGGAGTGTTGCCTGTGCGCATCGGCGGACCCCATGTCCCGGTTCCGACAGAAGTATAAATTGAAAAATCGCCAAGCGAATGCAGGCCGTTGTCATAGCCCCTATACACCAGTTGCGTTATAAAATTGAACGGAAAAAGCTGGCCTTTGTGCGTATGGCCGGATAATTGCAGGTCGATGCCGCTTGCGCGCGCCGCTTCAATTCCAGCCGGCGAATGAAAAAGCAAAATGGCCGGCTGATTTTTTTGCAAGTTTTCAATTTTCCGGATAGCCGTCCCTAAATCAAAAGCTTCTCCGCGCTCCGGATAGCCGACGCCCGCGATTTGCAAACCGTCTTTTTCAACCATTTTTCCATCAAGCGTCTGAATGCCGGTTGCTCTGAGCGCCGCATAAGCTTTTTTTGTTCCCAAATAAGTTTCGTGATTGCCGGTTACGAAAAAAACTCCGCCTGGCGCCTGAAAATTTTTTAGCGGACCGGTCAAGCTGCCGAGATTTCCATCCATGCCGTCAAAAAGATCGCCGGTAATAACCACGATTTCCGGCTTTTGCGCATTGCTTATTTTTACGATTTTTTCTGCAAAAGCCGCTCGATAGATATGGCCCAGGTGAACGTCCGACAAATGGACGATTTTCTTATTGTGCCACCCGGCCGGTAAATTTTTAATGGAAATTTCAATGTTTTTTATGCGCGGATGCATGGCATTCCAGGCGCCAAAAAATGAAATTGAAATAGCCGCCAAAAAAATGACGGAACTGACAGCGATCGTCGGCCGGGGCGCGCCAAATGCCTTGCCGGCCAAAAAAATAATCCAAAGAAACGCCGCACCCAGAATCAGATTGACCAAAAGTCCCAGCCAAAAGCCGGCTGAATAATACAACGCCCGTGTTAAAAAATTGTCCTGCCAGTGCGCCAGAAATGAAGCGGCAATGAAACTGACAGAGAGTAAAAAAAGACCCGCAAAAAGCATCCGCGAATATGCAGCCAAAAAAGGCAGGAAGCGCAAAAGAGAAAAATAAAGAAAATAATGCGCTCCGAAAAGAATGAACAAAAAAAGAAAAAGAAAAGCAAGCATAATTTTTAATTCATATTTTACATGTATCGTGATATGCGAACCCGGAGCCGCCGATATTT
Organism: uncultured Bdellovibrionales bacterium; assembly: GCA_964624015.1. Classification (GTDB taxonomy): domain Bacteria; phylum Patescibacteriota; class Minisyncoccia; order Moranbacterales; family UBA2206; genus CAZUWD01. The sequence goes on from CAZUWD010000025.1 coordinate 3,443, forward strand.
CAAAAGCAGATATTAAAAGCCCCGCTTCAAGCGGGGCTTTCGAAAAAGACTTATATCTTGGATACGCCGGTAGCGTTCGGCCCTTTCGGGCTTTCATTGACCTCGAACTGAACCTTGTCGCCTTCCTTCAGGTCATTATACTGCACTCCCTGAAGCTCTTTGGCGTGAAAGAAAAGGTCTTTATCAGAGCCTTCGACGGCAATGAATCCGAAGCCCCGGTCTGTCAGCCTTTTAATTGTTCCCTGTTGCATTTTTGCAAAAAATATTAATTATCCACCCGGCAGGCTTTCAGTCCGACTACGCTGTTCGCAACCGCCAATGTGTCCAGGAAATAATATCACTTTAAGGCTTTTTTGTCAAGCTTGTCCAAACCAATCGCTTTGACTCCATAATACACCACCAGCGCAATGACCAAAAAATCAACGATGACACTCACAAAATCGCCATAGAGAATCTCGGCGGAACTAATTTTGAAAGAAGCAGTTTTCAAGCCTTCTGCCGCTCCAAGAATCAAGCCGAGGATCGGATTGATAATATCGGCCACCAAAGCCGCTACAACTTTGGAAACGGCGCCGCCCAAAATGAATCCTACCGCCAAGCCAACAACGCCCTGCTCGCGGATGAAATCTATGAATCCCCTCATAAGCTTATATTAAATTAATGATTATTCGGTTGTGATTCCATCAAATTCGGCTTCCTGCGCTGCAGCATCCGCTTTAGTTTTCCGCACGATACCGTCTTTATGGTGAGCAGGAGAATAAATAGTATACATTTTCAGCGGTTCGCTTGCCGAAAGATTGACGACGTTATGTTCCGCCCCTGCCGGAACAATAACCGCGTCTCCGTCGGCGACGGAATATTCATTGCCGTCAATAACCACCCTGCCTTGTCCGGATTCAAACCGGAAAAACTGATCGTTTTCCGGATGGACTTCCATGCCGATTTCTTCCTTTGGCGAAAGACTCATAAGTACCAGCTGGCTGTATTTGCCGGAATAAAGAACTTTGCGAAAGTCCGCATTTTCCAGCGTATCTTTTTCGATATTGGACTTGAATCCTTTCATATTTTTGTCCATTAATGCTTATATTCTTATTACAGCCCGGCTGACATTATTCTTCTTTCCGGTTCAATTTACATCATTCCGCCCATGCCCGGCATTCCGGCTCCATGATTATGCTCTTCTTTCTTTTCCGGCAGATCCGTCACCGCCGCTTCGGTTGTGAGCAGCATGGCCGCCACAGAAACCGCGTTTTCCAGCGCCGTGCGGGTCACTTTCAGCGGATCAATGATGCCACCCTTTATCATATCGTCCAGATATTTGTCGGCGCTCGCGTCATAACCGAAATTGGCGCCGCCGCCGGCCATAACCTTGTCTAAAACCACATCCGCGCTTTTCTTGCCCGAATTGGCGACAATCTGCTTCAGAGGCTCATTGAGCGATCTGATAAGCGCTTCATAGCCGGCCTGATATTCATAATTTTTGTGAATGCTTTTCTTTTCAGACAATTCCCGCGCCGCTTTGGCCAGGGCTACGCCGCCGCCGGCCACAATGCCCTCTTCCACGGCCGCACGCGTCGCCGCCAGCGCGTCCTCCATTTTATGCTTAATATATGTCAGTTCTGTTTCAGTAGCCGCTCCGACTTTGATAACAGCCACCCCTCCGGCTATTTTGGCCGCGCGCTTTTGCAATTTTTCCTTGTCATAATCGCTTTCGGTTTTTTCCGCTTGCATCTTGATCTGCACCACTCTCGCTTCAATGTCTTTCTTTTTTCCTTTGCCGCCGACAATTGTCGTATCGTCCTTGGTGGCGATTACTTTCTGCGCCTTGCCGAGCATTGAGAGTTCCACCGATTTCAGATCCATGCCCTTTTCTTCTACGATCACCTGCCCGCCGGTAAGAACGGCGATATCTTCAAGAACCGCTTTGCGGTTTTCTCCGAATTCCGGCGCTTTGACCGCCAGCACATTAAGCACGCCCCGCAGTTTATTGACCACCAGAGTCGCCAGCGCTTCTCCTTCCATTTCTTCGGCAATAATCACTAGTTCCTTTTTTCCTCCCTGCGCTATTTTTTCCAGAACCGGCAGAATATCAGCGATGGCGGAAATTTTTTTGTCAGTAATTAATATATACGGCTCTTTAAGTTCGGCCGTCTGATTCTCTGCATCCGTAATCATATACGGAGAAATGTATCCTTTGTCAAAATTCATGCCCTCCACAACTTCTTTTGAAAAACCGAAGGTCTGCGACTCCTCGACGGTGATAACGCCGCCTTTTCCAACCTCTTCCATGACTTGCGCGATCATCTCGCCCATTTCGCCGGACTCGGCCGAAATGGTCGCTACTTGGGCAATTTCAGCTTTGGATCCTATGGTTTTGGAATTCTTTTTGAGAATGGCGATAATATCGTTTTTTGCCGCTTCCATGCCATGCCGAATGCCGACCGGACTGATGCCGGTTTCCACGAATTTCAACCCTTCGCCGACCAGCGCCTGGGTAATAACAGTGGATGTGGTCGTGCCGTCGCCGGCCGCGTCGTTAGTTTTGGAAGCGGCTTCTTTGACAAGTTCCGCGCCGATATTTTCCAGCTTGTCTTCCAACTCTATTTCTTTGGCAATGGAAACGCCGTCATTGGTAATAGTCGGCGCGCCAAAGCCCTTGTCTAAAATAACATTCCTTCCTTTGGGTCCGAGCGTCGCCTTGACCGTGTTAGCCACTTTATCAATGCCGTCTTTGATTTTTTTGCGGGCCTCGATGCCCGTTGATATAAGTTTTGCCATATTAATTTAAACCGCAAATGAGCCTCTGGCCTTTCCGAATTATCAAAAAATATCCGGAGCTGTCAGCGGCAGATTCGCGCTGCTTAGTGATTTACATTATTACAGCTAAAATATCCTCGTTTTTCACCAGAATATATTTCCTGCCGTCAATTTTAATGTCTGTTCCGGCATATTTCCGATAAATGACTTCTTGGCCTTTTTTCACCTTTATGTTTTTGTGGTCGCCGGCCGCAATAACTTTTCCTTCCTGCGGCGTTTCTTCGGATCCGGTGTCAGGCAGATAAATTCCGCCTTCCGTTTTCTTTTTGCTTTCCTGCGGCTCAATGAGAACATTGTCGCCCAGCGGCTGAACTCTGTTTTTACTCATAGATTTGAAATTTATTAGAGAAATTAAAATTAGCAGTCATAAGCCATGAGTGCTAATTAAGATTTTATAAAAATATTTTTTTCCTGTCAAGTCATTTTTTTCAAGCCAGCATTTGAGAATTTTCAGGTTGTTTTTTTATTATAACATGCCGGCGGAAATATTCCAGCTTTCTTGCTAATTATTGACATTGACAAGCAAGTTTTTTTGGATAAAACTATGCTTATAAAACAAAAGAGGTTCTTTAATTTGCAGAAACCATGGAGGTAAATATAATGCGCAGAAAAATATGGACCGATGAGCAGGAGCAATTTCTAATCGATTATTACGGAAAAATTCCGGACAATGAGATTGCCGTCCGAATCAGCAAAAAGCCGAATGAAATAAGAAGCAAGGCTCATCATTTGAGAAAAAAGGGCAAGCCTATAGCCAGGCGCACTTCCGACAAACTGAAAAATCCTTTAAACATTGAAAAATTATTGGACAGTTATGGAGGCATTCTTACCCACAAGCTTGCGAAAGAATATGGAGTCGGTATTTCGGCAATTTACCGTGCAGTAAAAAAAAGAAGGGTGATTTTCGCAGCCAATGACGGGAGATATACGCTTTCGGAAATTGCAAAGGTTCTGAAAATCGATGCCAAAACTGTAAAAAGGTGGGTTTATCTGAAGTTGAAAATCAGCGCTTACGCCAAAGACGGACTGACCAGCCCGAATTTGCCAAAATCCGCCAATTCGGCATCCAGGCCTTTTCATGCTTTGATTCGCACAAAAGATCTGAAAAATTTTTTCACACTGCGCCCGGAAGCTTATGATCTGGAAAAATTAGACGGCGTAACCAAATATATTTTGGGGTTATCCAGGATTATTTCATCCAGACGCCTGCTTTCCTCCGGATTTCAGAACAAACCAAAGCGCGGCAGCGGATCCCGCAAAATTAAAAAAAATGTCAAATGCAGTGTCGGTGATAATAAATTTGCCATACAGCCCCAATGTCCGGGTATTGAAATAATAATCCGACAAAAATTCCATTCCTTCCCAGACAAAACCGGCTGACAACACCAGGAAAGCGGAAATGAACACAGCCCTTTTTGCCTTTGCCGCATGCCAGACCCGGATGAATTCAAAAAAACTTTTGGTTAAAATAAAAGCCACCAAAAAAT
>CAZUWD010000026.1:0-7506 GCA_964624015.1 uncultured Bdellovibrionales bacterium
GGCGCGGCGCACACCTTACAAGAGATGCTGACGATCAAATCCGACGATGTGCTGGGACGCTCAAAAGCATATGAATCGATTATTAAAGGAGAACTGATTCGCAGTCCCAATGTGCCGACCTCATTCAATGTTTTGGTAAACGAGCTCAAAGGACTGGGGCTTTCGGTCGAACTCACAGGTGTAAAAAGCGAAACGGAAAGCAAAGAAACCGCAGAAGCAGAAGAAGAGCCGACGCATGTATAAAACTGAAGCCCGAAAAATTTAGGCGTTTTAAATTACAAATTCAATAAGCAGTTTCTATCTGCTATAAAAAGAGTATGGATTCCATAACTAAAGTCAGCGATTTCTCAAGCGTCAAGCTGAAGCTGGCCAGCCCGGAAGAAATAATGGACTGGTCGCGCGGAGAAGTCACCAAGCCGGAAACAATCAATTATCGCACTCAGCGCTATGAAAAGGACGGACTTTTTTGCGAAAAAATATTCGGACCGTCGCGGGACTGGGAATGTTATTGCGGAAAGTATAAAAGAATCCGCTATAAAGGGATAGTTTGTGACAAATGCGGAGTGGAAGTCACCCGTTCCAATGTTCGTCGTGAAAGAATGGGCCATATCCAATTGGCCGTGCCGGTGTCGCATATCTGGTTTTTGAGGGGCGTGCCTTCCAAAATCGGGCTGGCTTTGAATATGAGTCCGCAGGAGCTGGAAAAAGTCATTTATTTTTCCAGCTATATAATTTTAGGCGTGGATGAAAACGAACGGGAAAAAGCGGCCGGACAGCTTGAACAGGAATTCAAAAACAAGCAGAAGGAAATCGGAAAGACGGAAACAAACGAGGGCATTCGGGAAAGAAAGACAGACGAATTAAAAGAAGCTTACCGCACGGCCAAGGACGAGTTAAAAAATATTTCCCGGCTGGGAATAATTTCTGAAGTCGAATATTTCAATTTGTCATCCCGCTACGGACAGGTTTTTACGGCCGGTATCGGAGCAGAAGCCATCCGCAAATTATTGGAAAATATTGATCTGAAAAAAGAAATAGCTAATCTTAAAAAAGAAAGCGAAAAAAACGAGACGGCTGACAAAAAGAAGATGCAAAAAAGAATAAAGCTGCTGCAAGGTTTTTTAAGTTCCGGCCTTAAACTCGAATGGATGCTGCCGGTCATAATCCCGGTTATTCCTCCGGATCTGCGTCCGATGGTGGCGCTGGACGGAGGGCGTTTTGCAACTTCCGATCTTAATGATTTGTACCGCCGTATCATCAACCGCAATAACCGCCTGAAAAAATTGGTTGAAATCGGTGCGCCGGAAGTAATTACCCGCAATGAAAAAAGAATGCTGCAGGAAGCAGTTGACGCCCTGTTTGACAACAGCGCGCGCCGCGGACAAGTCAGCGTGACAGCTTCAACCGGACAGCGCCGGGCGTTGCGTTCTTTGGCCGATACGCTGAAAGGCAAACAGGGGCGCTTCCGCCAAAACCTTCTGGGCAAGCGCGTGGATTATTCCGGCCGTTCAGTAATCGTGGTCGGTCCGAAACTCAAATTGCATCAGTGCGGCCTGCCGAAAAAAATGGCGCTGGAACTTTTCAAGCCTTTTATCATCAACAAGCTGATTGAACGGGAGCTGGCTTACAATGTGCGTAATGCGGGCAAAATGGTGGAAGCGGAAAGCGAAGAGTCGTATGAGATCCTGGATGAAATTATTTCCCATCATTATGTAATGCTTAACCGCGCTCCCACCCTCCATCGCTTGTCAATACAATCTTTTCAGCCGGTTTTGATCGAGGGCAAAGCCATCCAGATTCATCCGATGGTTTGTTCCGCTTTCAATGCCGACTTTGACGGTGACCAGATGGCGGTGCATGTGCCGCTGACCGATCAGGCGCGTGAAGAATCGGAAAAACTCATGCTGTCCACGAAAAACATTTTAAAGCCTGCCAGCGGCGATCCGATTACTACGCCGACACTGGATATGGTTTTGGGATGTTATTATTTGTCACATATTGTTCCCGGCGCCAAGGGCGAGAATAAAATTTTTGGAACTGCTGACGAAGCGATAATGGCCTGTGAACTAGGAGTCATTGACAGCCGGGCCGGGATAAAAATAAATTACGAGGGAAAAATTTTAGAAACTTCTGTCGGACGCATCAGGCTCAATAATATTATTCCGGAAAACCTGCGATTTATAAATGAAGAAATGACCAAAAAGGAACTGAAAATGCTGGTGGCCAAGGTGCTGGAAACAAGCGGCTTGGAAGAAACCGCCAAATTTGTGGATCGCATTAAAGACGCAGGTTTCGAGGCGGTAACCAGATCAGGAATCAGCTGGGGAATGGATGATCTGGCTGTTCCGCAGGAAAAAAAGGAAATTCTGGCCGGTGCTGAAGAAAAAGTAGAGACTATCAAGCAGCAGTATAATATGGGATTGCTTACGGAAGAAGAAAGAAAGAGCCAGGTGATTGAAATTTGGAACAATGCCAAAAGCAATATCACGGATGCAATACGTTCTTCCATTAACAAGGAAGGCCCGGTTTATTCCATGGTCTATTCCAAGGCTCGCGGATCTGAATCGGTTGTGGTGCAAATGGCTGGAATGAAAGGCTTGATGGCCGGACCAACCGGAGAAACCATAGAACTGCCGATCAAAAGCTGCTACAAGGAAGGGTTGAATGTTTTGGAATATTTCATTTCCACTCATGGAGCCAGAAAGGGTATGGCCGACACTGCCTTGCGGACAGCCACCGCCGGATACCTGACCCGCCGCCTGGTGGATGTGGCGCAGGATGTTATTGTGCGGGAAGCTGATTGCAAAGACAAAAGCGGAGCTTATATTTATCGAGCCGATTCTGACCGGCTGGGTTTAAGTTTTGCCAACAGGGTTGTCGGACGGGTGCTGATGGAAGATGCAATCGATCCGCAAACTAAAAAAGTTGTAGCGGAAAAAGACAACATTGTATCAAAGAAACAAGGTCAGGCTATTGAAAAGGCCGGAATTCAGCAAATTAAAATTCGCACCTTGATAACCTGCAAAACCGCCCGCGGTGTTTGTCAAAAGTGTTACGGCTTGGATCTTGGTCGCGGCAATTCGGTGGAAATAGGACAGGCAGTGGGTATTGTGGCCGCGCAAGCCATCGGAGAGCCAGGCACCCAGCTTACAATGCGCACCTTCCATATTGGCGGCGTGGCCGGTTCCGATATTACCCAGGGCCTGCCGCGCGTGGAAGAAATTTTTGAAGCACGTCCGCCCAAAGGAGAAGCTGTGATTTCGGAGACAGACGGCAAAGTAACCGCCATTGAGCACGGCGACAAAACAATTCTGATTCGGATTGAGGCACAGGATAAAAAGAAAAAAACCGTCGAATATGAAATTCCAGCCGGGAGTACGCTTAAAGTGGCGCTGGACAATCTGGTTGGAAAAGGCGCCAAGCTTTCCGAGGGCAACATTGATCTTAAAAAACTTTATGCGACTATGGGCTGGGAAGAAGTGCACCGCTATATCGTCAGAGAAATCCAAGAAATATACGCGGCGCAGGGCGAAGGAATAAACGACAAACATATCGAAGTAATCATTCGCCAAATGTTCAGCCGGGTGCTGGTGGCGGATGCCGGCAATTCCGATCTTTTAACCGGAGACATTGTTGAACGGGATGAGTTTGAAGAGGTTAATCAGGAGATCAAAAAGAAAGGCAGCGAGCCGGCAAAGGGAGAGAAGCTGCTGTTAGGCATCACTAAGGTGGCGCTTTCGACCGAATCGTTTTTATCGGCGGCATCCTTTCAGGAAACGGCGCGCGTGCTTATTAACGCGGCGGTGGCCGGCAAAGAAGACAGGCTGCGCGGACTCAAAGAAAACGTTATTCTCGGCAAATTAATTCCAGCCGGCACCGGCTATAAGGCGGAAAAATAATATTCTTGCATTGCAAAAACTGCTCCGGTACCGGAGCGGTTTTTTGGCGCAAAAACCGCCAAGCCGAAAAGATTAATACAATATAAAGAGGAGCATATTATTGGCGGCGGATATCAACACGCAATGCAATGGGCAACAAGAATCCGTGATTTAGCGGGATTATTGCGCGCTTTTTTTACGAACGATTTTGTGTTAAACTTAGAATATTATGGGGCGCAGACGCAAAGACGAAAAAGAAAACAAAGAAGACGGCGGCCAAACCGTTTCTTTTTTGAAATTTAATCTGTCCGGAGATGTCAAGCGCAGCCTGGTGGCGGTTTTCCTGTTTGCTTTGGGAATCTTGATCTTGCTGGGATTTTTCGGATTTTCCGGTGTGGTGGGCACTAAATTGGGAATGATAGCCGGCCTGATTTTGGGCTGGACGAAATTTATTTTTCCGCTGTTTCTTTTTATTGCCGGCGCGATCCTGCTTTTTCGCAAGGAAACTGCTTTTTATGTTTCGAAATTACTCGGATTGGGGGTAACTCTTTTGAGCGTTACGGCGTTTTTTCACTGGTTTTTTCCTTTGGGTGAAATGAGCGAAATCGCCCGAGCCGGTTCCGGCGGCGGTTATATCGGCTATGCTTTAGCCTGGCTTTCTGTCCGGTACATCGGAAATATTGGCGGGCTGGTAATTATCCTGGCGCTGTTTCTGGCCGGCTTTATTGTAGCTTTTAATTTTTCACTTTTTCATTTTTTTGCCGCTTTGTTTGCGGAAAAAAAGGACGCTGCAGACAAAGCAATTGAATTTTCAGGCGAATTGCCGGCGGAAAAAAATAATTTTTCCTCTAAAGAAGAAAATGAAGAAAAAAAAGAGCCAGTAAAAGAAAAAAATGAAAATGCCGGGATTGAAAAAGATGAAAACATTGCCAAAATTGAATTTGTGGAAGGTCCTGACCGATATGGCGGCGATCAGCTGGAAACCGGAATTTCCAGAAATAAAATGGTAATGCCTTCCAAAGAGAAAAAGAATAATATAAAAAGAAAAAATGCCGAAATAATTTACGGTGCGGCCGGCTGGCAACTTCCGCCGACGGAACTTTTGGAAAAAAGTCAGGGTGGAGCCGAAGGCGGAGACACTGAAAAAAACGCGGAAATAATTGAAATGACGCTCCGCCATTTTGGAATTGAAGTGGGAAGAGGAGGGACGCAAACCGGACCATCTGTCACGCAATACAGTTTTCGGCCGGCGGAGGGCGTCAAAGTCGCGCAAATACTTTCTCTGCAGAACGATCTTTCACTGGCGCTAGCCAAGCATCCAATTCGCATCGAAGCTCCAATTCCCGGAAAATCATTAATTGGCATTGAAGTTCCCAATGATATTCCGGCCAAGGTTCGCCTGCGCGATTTAGTGGAAAGCGAAATATTTCGCGGGAGCGATTCCCATCTTACTTTGGCACTGGGAGAAGATGTCAGCGGAGAATATATTTTTGCCGATCTTGGAAAAATGCCCCACTTGCTTGTTGCCGGCGCTACCGGCACCGGAAAATCTGTGTGTGTAAATTCGATAATAACCACTCTTTTATATCAAAATTCTCCGGAAGACCTAAAATTCATAATGGTGGATCCGAAGCGGGTGGAGCTTTCTCTTTACAGCGGCATTCCGCATCTCCTGGCTCCAGTCATTGTTGATAACGGGCAGGTTATTAATGCATTTCGGTGGGTTGTAAGTGAAATGGAAAGGCGTTACCGCCTGCTCCAGGATATGAAATCGCAAAATATTGATTCTTATAACGAAAAAAGAGCGCGGGAAAAAACGCGCCGCTATACAGATCCGGAAACGGGAGAGACGATGGAAGAAGAAATGGAAAAACTCCCTTATATAGTAGTAGTGGTGGATGAATTGGCCGAATTAATGATCAGTCATGGCAAAGAGGTGGAAGGAGCTATCGTGCGCATCGCCCAGCTGGCGCGCGCCGTAGGCATACATCTGGTAATTTCCACTCAGCGCCCGGAAGTCAAAGTTATCACCGGACTTATTAAGGCCAATATTAACGCGCGCGTCGCTTTGAAAGTGAACACCCAGATTGATTCGCGCACCATTTTGGATATGGCCGGCGCTGAAAAGCTGTTGGGCAAAGGAGATATGCTCTATTTGTCGCCCGATTCTCCGAAGACAAAAAGAGTCCAGGGAATTTTTATCAGCGAAATGGAAGTTAAAAAAGTGGTGAAGTTTATCAGAGATCAGGCAGACAAAATAAAAGAAGGACAAGGTGAAATTAACGGCGAAAATGGCGAAAACAATCCCATTCAACCGATAACCAAGCCTGTTTTTGGTGGAACAGCGATCCCGGATTTTAGCCTGCCAACCGGAGAGGAGCAGGAAGAAGTTCTTTATGAAGCGGCTAAAAAAGAAGTTGCTCTGGCCGGCAAGGCATCAGCTTCATTTTTACAAAGGAGGTTCCGGATCGGTTACTCGCGGGCAGCCAGGCTGCTGGATATTATGGAAAAAAACAATATAATCGGTCCGGCCGAAGGCGCCAAGCCGCGGGAAGTGTATATTGAAAAAGCTGCAGGACAGGAGAAAGTGGATTATGAAAATCCGGCCGAAGATCAGGCAAAGAGAGACAAGTGGCAGATATAAAACATAAATTCCGCATCAACCATACGGAAGAGCGATGCGCAGGCAAAATCTTAATAATTATCCAACTTTCGTTTTTATTAAAGCGATTTCCAATAACATCGAAAGTTAATACTGTGTGAACGGTTTTACCAAAAAAAGCGTTGGCACGCTGACGCTGGGTGAAAAGCTGCAAAAGATAAGAAGCGAAAGAAGAATGAGTCTTTCCGAAATTTCCCGACAGACGCGGATCCAGATAAAGTATCTGGAATATCTTGAAGGCGGAAAGTATGAAAAATTGCCGGCCGATGTTTATGTTAAAGGATTTCTCAGGAATTATGCGGAGTTTTTGGGAGTCGAAGATAATGCTTTAATTCGTCTTTATGAAAAAGAAAGGGGCATTCGAAAAAATCTGGAAAAGAAAAGCATTTTTTCATCCGGCTCAAGAAAAGTTGAAAAAAATTTTTCCGGAGACGTAGCAGGCAAAAAAGTAAAAATTACTTATTTTACGATTACCCCCAAAGTGATTGGTGTTACCGCTGTCATTTTGTTGGTTTTTTTGACAGTGTTTTATCTGTACCGAGAGATAGGCTCTTTTGTAAATATGCCGCGATTGGTCATTGTTAATCTTACGAACAACCATATAACCACTGGTAATTCAGTTACCGTGGAAGGCATAACTGATCGGGATGCGAAAATATTCATAAATGATCAGGCAATTTTGGTCAGCGACGAAGGCAAATTTCGAGAAAGCATAGTTGTTCAATCCGGAAACAGTGTCATTAATGTTAAAGCGATTAACCGCTTCGGCAAAGAGGTTTTCAAAATTCTGAATATCAAATCAGATTTTCAGGCGCAGGAAGAAGAGGAATTGACGGCTGATAATTCCGGCAAAGACATGTCGTCCGGGCGGGAAATGGAAATTGAAATCAGAGTCGAGCCCGGGCCAATCTGGCTTTCGGTGGAAACTGACGGCAATCTGGTGTTTAGCGGAACAATGCTTTCCGG
>CAZUWD010000027.1:0-7400 GCA_964624015.1 uncultured Bdellovibrionales bacterium
TTCATTTTATTAAGAATAAGAACAAAACGAAGGAGGAATAGTATGTCAACGGAAAAAGCATGTTTTATTTGCTATGGACAAATTGTGCAGGTGCCGATCTCGGAAAAGCTTTATGCTTTGGCATGTTCGGCGGCTGATTTTCTCAATGTTGATAAAAGTGAAATTTTTTCCGAAGCCTTTAGGTCTGCTTTTATCGCACGCGACCGTAACAGGCCTGCGAGCGAATCAGTGCCAGAGTCTCTTCTGGAGGATTTCTTAAACAAAATTATGGATAACATCCATAATGAATTTGCTAGCGCTTAAAAAATCAGTAGAATTGGAGTGTCCTTGACACTCCTTCTTTTTTTCCCAAAACCTGCTATAATTTAGTCACTAAAAACTACCTCGCAAAACCCATCGGGCAACCAGGGATATGGAGATAGAAAAACCATGAATTTTAAATTTAGAATTTTGAATATTTTTTAAGCCATATTTTTAATGGCTTTTTATTATGCAAAAATTTACACATTTACATGTACATACACACTACTCTTTACTCGACGGCCTTGCCAAGATCGACGACCTTTTGGATCGCGCGAAAGAGCTGGGCATGGACTCCATCGCCATCACCGACCACGGCGTGCTGTATGGCGCCATTGAATTTTTCATCAAAGCCAAAGAACGCGGCCTGAAGCCCATCGTCGGCTGTGAAATGTATTTGACCGCCGGAGATCTCGGAAGCCGCGACCGTCCGGAAGACAAAAAGCGCTACCATCTGATTTTGCTTGCCAAGAACGAAGTTGGATATAAAAATCTGATGCGCCTGATTTCCATCGCCCATCTGGAAGGCTTTTATTACAAACCGCGCATCGACCGCCCGACGTTGCGTAAATATTCCGACGGCCTCATCGGGCTCTCCGCTTGCGCCGAAGGCGAAGTGCCGGCCATGGCCATTGCCGGCGACATCAAAAAGGCCGAGGAGCTGGCTTTGGAATATTGCGATATTTTCGGTCCGGAAAATTTTTATCTGGAACTGCAAAGGCATCCCCGCTTTGCCAACCAGGAAATCGCCAATCAGGCGCTCATTCAGATCGGAAAAAAACACAACATCCCTTTGGTCGCGACAAACGATATCCACTATGTCAACAAAGGCGACGACAATATCCAGGATATCCTGCTATGCATCCAGACCAACCGTAAAATCAGCGAGAAGGATCGGATGAATTTGATGGATTTTGAGCTGTATCTCAAGAGCCCCGAGGAAATGTCAGCGCAATTTTCTGATGTGCCGGAGGCCATCAGCAACTCGCAAAACATCGCGGATAAATGCCAGCTGGAAATCCGGCTTGGCGAAACCCAGCTTCCCCATTTTAAAGTCCCGGAAGGCTTCACTCCGATGACTTATTTGCGCTCGCTTTGCGAAAAAGGGCTGAGCCGGAGATTTGGAGAAAAAATTTCCGATGAACACAGAAAAAGAATGGAGTACGAACTTGAGGTTATTGAAAAAACCGGATATGCTTCTTATTTTTTAATCGTCCAGGATTTCGTCAACTGGGCCAAGAACCGCGGCATCGTGGTCGGTCCCGGCCGCGGCAGCGCCGCCGGCAGTTTTGTTTCCTATCTCATCGGCATCACCAATATTGATCCGATTAAATACGATCTGCTGTTTGAGCGGTTTCTCAATCCGGAACGTGTTTCTATGCCGGACGTGGACATGGATTTCGCCGACGACCGCCGCGACGAGGTTTTGGAATATGTGCGCCAGAAATACGGCAATGACCATGTAGCGCAGATCATTACCTTCGGCACCATGGCGGCCCGCGCCGCCATTCGCGACGCCGGCCGCGCTCTGGGGCTTCCTTATGATTTTTGCGACAAAACCGCCAAGTTGATTCCGATGTTTTCTTCCATTGGGGAGGCGCTCAAAGAAGCCAAAGATTTCAAAGATTTATATAATTCCAATTCCGACGCCAAAAAACTTATTGACAGCGCCCAAAGACTCGAGGGCGTCGCCCGCCATGCATCCATGCATGCCTGCGGCGTAGTCATCACCAAGGATCCGGTAACGGAATACACGCCCTTGCAAAAAATTTCCGGCAAAGGCAAAGAAAAAAACGAGGGCACCGTAACGCAATATTCATCCTCAACCAAATCCAGTTTTGTAGAAAAAATCGGGCTTTTAAAAATGGATTTTTTAGGACTCAAAAACCTGACTATCATCCAGAATACTTTGCGCATCGTCCGCAAGATCAAGGGTCTGGAAATCGCGATTGATGACATTCCGCTCGACGATAAAAAAGCTTTTGAGCTTTTGCAGAAAGCTGAAACGACCGGCGTTTTTCAGCTGGAAAGTTCCGGCATGAAAAGATATTTGAAACAGCTCAAGCCCTCCGTTTTTGAAGATATCGTCGCCATGGTGGCGCTTTATCGCCCAGGCCCCATGGATTGGATTCCGGATTTCATTGCCAGAAAGCACGGAGAGGGAAAAATAAGATATCTCCATCCCAAACTGGAACCGATTCTGCAAAAGACTTATGGGGTGGCTGTTTATCAGGAACAAGTGATGCGAATTGCGCGCGATTTGGCCGGTTTTACTCTGGGTGAAGCCGATGTTTTGCGCAAAGCCATGGGCAAAAAGATTTTCGCTCTCATCCAAGAACAAAAAAACAAATTTATTCAAGGCTGTATCGACCAGGGTATTCCCGGCGCTGTCGGAGAAAAGGTCTTTGAATTCATTGAGCCGTTCGCCGGATATGGCTTCAACCGCTCGCATGCCGCCTGTTATGCGCTGATTGGATATCAAACCGCTTATCTCAAAGCCCGTTTTCCGGCCGAATTCATGGCCGCGCTTTTAACTTCCGACCAGGACAATATTGACCGCGTCGCCATTGAAGTATCCGAATGCCGCGATATGGGCATTGAAGTTTTACCGCCCCACATCAATGAAAGCTTTGAGGAATTTGCGGTAATCATCGGTCAGACTGATGGAACTGAAAGAATACGCTTCGGACTCAACGCTGTAAAAAATGTCGGGCACACGGTGGCGCACGAAATCGTCGAGAAGAGAAAAAGAAGCGGCAAATTCAAAAATCTTACCGATTTCATCGAAAGAGTCCGCCACAAAGATCTCAATAAAAAATCTCTGGAAGCGCTGGCCAAGGTCGGCGCACTGGAGGAATTCGGCGAAAGAAGCCAAATAGTGGCATCTATTGATATGATCCTCTCTCATTCCAAAAAATTCCAGCAAATGAAGGATTCCAAGCAGGCCAGTCTTTTCGGATCAATGGAAATTTCACTGCCGGAAATTAAACTTGCGGAATGCGACCCGACTTCGGGAAAACAAAGGCTCAACTGGGAAAAAGAGCTCCTGGGTCTTTATATCAGCGACCATCCGGCACGCGAATATAAGGAATATTTTGAAAAGACAGCCCTGCCTATCCGTGAAATCGACGCGGAAACAGTCGGCCGAAACGTAACGATTGGCGGCGTTTTGACTAAAATTCAAAAGATTTATTTAAAAAATCAACAAACCATGCTTTTCGCCATGATTGAAGACTTAGACAGCAAAATTGAAGCTTTGGTTTTTCCCAAAACACTTGAAGCAACTTCTTCCATATGGGAAGAGGAACGGGTAGTTCTTGTTTCCGGCAAAATTTCTGACAAAGACGGGGTTCTCAAGCTACTGTGTGATACTGCTAAAACAGTGGATCAGGAAGAAATTGAAAAATTCAAGAGAGTTTCAGCTACACAAAAAAACAACGGGATGCGGCAATCGCCTCCAGTCGCACATTCCAAAAACGATTCCGGCAATTACGGCGAAAGAAAAATAAACGGAAACGCGTATAAAAAAATGGTTATTTTTCTGCCTCCGGGTTCCGGACAAGAAATTCTTCGGAAGCTTTCCGGTTTTTTTGACCGATGCGAAGCAGGCAACACGAAAATATATCTTTCCATCGGCGACTCAAAATTGGAAACACCTTATTGTGTCGCTAACCCCGAAACATTGCAACAACAAATCAGCCGCATTGCTCCCGAAGCGCGAATCAATATTTATACATGAGCGCAAATGTTTTATGTCTGCTCGCCGGAACTGAATATATTGACCAATCCATACGCCGCCGCAATGCCAACCAGCACATAAACTATTCTGGCCACAAGAGACATTGCGCCAAAAATTGCCGCCACCAGATCAAAGCCGAAAGCGCCAACTAAACCCCAATTCAGACCGCCCACTACCAGTAAAATCATGGAAATCCAGCCAATTGTCCCCATTTTTTTCATACCCTCACCTCCTCTCTGTTTTACAGACTGAACCAAAAATGCCAAAAATTAACACTTGTTAGTATTACTGAGTTGCAGTGATTTTATTCTATTTTTACTTTGACAAAAGCATTAATTAATAATAATATTATGATATAGATTATCGCAATACAGACGATGAGTCTGGCATTTTGGAAATTATGTCAAAAAATAATTTAGAAGCCTTGCGCCACTCCACCGCTCATGTTTTGGCGGCGGCCGTTTTGGAAATGTTTCCGGAGACCAAATTCGGCGCCGGTCCGGCCACCGAAAACGGATTTTATTATGACTTCGATCTGCCGCGAACCCTGATTCCGGAAGATCTGCCGCTCCTGGAAGAAAAAATGCGGGCTATCATCGAGACTGACAACAAATTCGAAGAAGCCAGAATTTCCCCCAATGTTGCCAAAGAAGATTTCCAAAAACTCGGGCAGAATTACAAACTGGAGCTCATTGATGAATTAAAAACTTCCGGCGAGCAAGTTTGCGTCTATCGCGCCGGCTCGTTTGTCGATCTTTGCGCCGGACCGCATATTGAATCGACAGGAAAAATAAATCTGGAGGCGTTCAAACTGACTAAAATTTCCGGCGCTTACTGGAAAGCAGATGAGAATAATCCGCAAATGCAAAGAGTCTACGGTGTGGTTTTTGAAACGAAAAAAGAACTGGATGAACATCTGCAAATGATAGAGGAAGCGGAAAAACGGGATCATAAAAAATTGGGAAGAGAATTGGATTTATTCTCCTTTCATCCGGAAGCGCCCGGTTCCGCTTTCTGGCACCCGAATGGCATGATAATTTGGAACGAACTGGAAAAATTTGGCAAATATTTGCGCCAAAAATACGGCTACCAGGAAATTCAAACGCCAATTTTAGCTAAAAATAATCTTTGGATTACTTCCGGCCACTGGGATCACTACAAAGATTCGATGTTTTATTTCGATGTGGAAAAAAATACCTATTGCCTGAAGCCGATGGATTGCCCTTTTAATATAAAAATATATCAAACAGCTCAGCGGTCATATCGCGAGCTACCAATCAGATATTCAGAAATCGGAAGAATTTTGCGCAATGAAAAATCTGGCGAACTTAACGGATTGCTCCGTGTGCGGCACCTGACCCAGGACGATTCGCACATTTTTCTCACAAAAAAACAGGTTTTTGATGAGATATCCGTGTTGCTCGGGATGACGCGCAAATATTACGGAGTTTTCGGCATTGAGCCGAAATTTTTCCTTTCCACCCGCCCGAAAAATTTCACAGGTGCTGCTGAAGACTGGGATGAAGCTGAAAAAGACTTGGAACAAGCGCTGAAAAAAGAGAAAGTTAAATATGAAATCAAGGCGGGCGACGGCGCTTTTTATGGACCGAAAATCGACATTGACATTAAAGACGCGCTCGGCCGCCGCTGGCAATTGGCGACCATTCAACTGGATTTTCAACTGCCGCAAAGATTCGAACTGGAATATGTCGATTCAGACGGCCGAAAAAAAATGCCAGTGATGATCCATGCGGCAGTGTTTGGATCTTTTGAAAGATTCATCGGCATTATATTAGAACATTTCGGAGGCGCTTTGCCAACCTGGTTATCGCCTATGCAAGCCGCGATAATTCCGGTTTCGGAAAAATTCAACGATTACGCCAGAAAAATAAATTCACTCCTGTTGGATAATAACATTCGCTCATCAATCAGCGATGAATCGGAAATGCTCGGCAAACGGATTTCCGAAGCCGAAAAAAATAAAATTCCATACATGCTGGTCGTGGGACAAAAAGAAGCCGCGTCCGATTCAATATCCATGCGAATGCGCGGAGATAAAAAGCAAGAAATTGTAAAACTGGATAAATTTATTGAAAGGATTAAAAAAGAAATTGAAGAAAAAAAATAAAGGGACACACATTCATGCATCCCTCTTGGATCGGCGGCCTGATTTTTCTAGGCCGCCGTCGCTTTTTTTCGCAATCTTTCCTCCATCCTTTGAGCCAATCCGTCAGCTAATTCCTCTGGATGACCCAGTCTTCTAGCCGCACCGAGCAGGCGATATCTTATATGCGCAGCTTTATTGCTTACTGCCTTCTTTTCTTTTTTACTCATTGCCTCGTGCCTCCTTGAAATTTAAAAACTGCTAAATTTAAATCCTCCTCGTATTATTACTATCGGGGCGTAGGTATTATTGCATATCGCTAATCTTCCGTCAAACTTTCAACCAAAACAAGAGCCGGACAGTTTCCTGTCCGGCCTTTTGCATTTGTTGATACTATTATCCAAAAAGGCAGTACCAAGCCGTCTTTCTTTTTGGAAATTTCTAAAATATCCATGATTCCTTCTTGATTTTCAGCTTTATTTATAGTATTCTAATGAATACCCTTATTAAGAACTCGCATAAAAACTAGCAAAAAACAGGCAAGAAGTCAATGATTTATAATTTGTTATTCCGGGTCAATTTCAGAATCTAATTATATCCTGAGTCAAATTCAGAATGACACGACAAGCATGAAAAAATATCATATTAAAACTTTCGGTTGCCAAATGAACCATTCTGACAGCGAACGCGTCGGAGGATTTTTAGGTAAATATAATTTTACTGAGACTCACGATATCGCCAGGGCGGATTTGGTCATTTTCAACACTTGCGGCGTGCGACAGATGGCCGAGGATCGCGCCTACGGCCAGATTCACAACCTAAAGGCTAAAAACTATAAACCAAAACCAAAAATTATTTTAACCGGATGCTTGGCTAATCGAAAAGATGTCCGGAGACGACTGAAGGACAAGGTGGATATGTTTTGTGAAATAAAAAATTTTCCCAAAGAATTCAAAAAAATCATTCACCAAAAACCATCCTTAGTTGAAATGACTAGCGATAGCTATTCAATTAATCCAAATGATTATTTGTCGATCAAGCCACGGCATGAAACGCGATTTTCCGCTTATGTTCCCATCATGACCGGCTGTAATAATTTTTGCGCTTATTGCGTTGTGCCTTATGCCCGCGGACAAGAAGTCTCACGGCCGGCGGAAGAAATCATCGCCGAAGTTAAAAATTTAGTGAAAAAAGGATACAAAGAAATTGTTTTGCTGGGACAGAATGTGAATTCTTATTGCGACAGCAATAAAAATT
>CAZUWD010000028.1:0-7346 GCA_964624015.1 uncultured Bdellovibrionales bacterium
GTGAGACCGCCGAGGCGGCGGACATCACAGGGAGTTCTTGCCGCACGGCCTTAAAGATAAGCAATTAATTTTAGAAAAAAGCCATGCCACCCTAGAAACTTAACAAGAGTTGATAAAAGTTCTTTAAAAAGATATACTATAAGTACAATATTGCCTAAACTCAAGCTTTTTAGCTAGGGCATGGCAGAATATATGAATCCTAGACGAATAGAAACGGTCTCGTGACCGGCGCTTATTCGTTTAGGTCGATGCTTCGAAAGATTCATCGGGCAGTCTCGAAAGGGATTGTCGTCCGGCTCGCGGGACCTTTTGTGTACTCCAAAAGCCGAGTTAATAAAACCTAGACGAAACAATATGGAAAAGAATTATTGGGTCATCCACATGGGTGAGGCAAATAAATTTGCCGACTATGCATATGACAAAAATCTGGTCGCCATCGGCTGGAACGAGATCGGTGGAGATCTAAGCGAATACTGGAAACTTAATAAAAAGGAATTCTTCAAGGAAAGCTTGCCTGTCATTGAAAAGGCTTACCCCGACCACAATACAAAAGCTTACTCAATGATTGCAGGACAATTGTTCAGATTCTATGATCTGATGCAAATCGGCGACATCGTGATTGTTCCAAAAACGCAGGACGGAAAAATATTCATCGGTTCGATTGAAAGCGAATATTATTACCAGCAGGAAATAACCGATGACTGTCACTACCATCACCGCAGAAATATGAAGTGGCTGAAAACAATAGATGTTGCGGAAACATCACAGGAACTTCGCAATTCCATCAATGCAATGATGACGATCTTTGGAGTCAATAAGTACTCCGATGAAATAGAGACTCTTCTTGCTAAAGCAAGTGCCAAGGAAAATATAGAAAGCTTGGAAACATTCGGGCTGGAATCACAGCTCGAAGATTTTATCGTGGAAAATTGGGACAAGCTGGAGCTTGGCAAAAATTATGAGATTCTCAAAGAGGACGGCGAACTAATCGGACAACAATACATTACGCCTGTCGGCAGAATCGATATTCTTGCCAAAAGCAAAGATGGTAAAGAATGGTTAGTGATTGAACTCAAAAAAGGCATGAGTGGAGACAAAGTTATCGGACAAACTTTGAGATACATTGCCTGGGTCAAAGAAAACGAAGCTGAAGCTGATCAAGTAGTCAAAGGATTGATTATTACCAAAGATCATGACGAAAAACTGAAATATTCCTTGAAAGCTACCCAAGACATTGAGCTTATGAACTATTCAGTCGACTTCAGACTGCAAAAAGCCCAAGTATAATTTTTAAAATAAACACCATGAAAAAAATCATAATAATATCCGCAGTCATACTGGTGATAGCTATTAGTAGCGGAACCTACTATTTCACTGGGACTCCGACTTATTCTTTATATAAACTTAAAAAAGCTATCCAAAGTCACGACAGCACCTCATTTAACAAATACGCCGACACGGAGAGAATAGTAAATAGCTTGGTATCGGAAGCAACGAAAGAACTGGAGACCGAGGATAATAATCTTTTCGCAGGATTAGCGCAAACATTGATGCTTTCCATGAAAGATCAAATCAAAAATGAGATAAACAAAAGTGTGGAAGAAATATCCAGTGGCAAAGATAATAATCTTGCTACAGTTAAAATAAAAAGCGTGGAAAAATCTGGCATGTCGGCCAATGTAGTTTTGATAAATAATAAGGACGAAGAAATACGAATAAGTATGATTCAATATCCGGAAAGATACTGGAAAATTGTTTCCATAAATGTGGACGACTTCAAAAAGATAAGCCCTGAGACTATAGGCGGTTCTGATAAAAAAACAAGTTCCAACAAAGAAGCAAAGAAAAATCTTAGTGCTAAATTTGGTGAAAAGGTAGCTGTTGATACTGGCTGGTTTATTACTGTCGAAAAGCCTGAAACCTATGTCACACCTAAAGATAGTTTTGATAAACCGAAGTCGGGCAATCGATTTGTGACTGTCAGCATTCTATATACCAATGAAACATCCGAAGAAGATACGATAAATCCCGAAAATCTAACACTGAAAGATGCCGAGGGACAAAGCTATAAAATGTCATTTATGGGAGTCAGAAAACCAGAAATTTCAGATGGCGATTTGGTGCCAGCCAATGACAAACTTAAGGGCTATGCCACCTATGAAGTTTCTGAAAATATTGAGATTGCAAAAGCGGTGTATTCAAATAAATATGTGACGATTTCCATGGAGTAACGAGTTATCAATGCAACCACATTAAAACCGCCCATAAGGCGGTTTTAATGTTTCATTCTTTTCGAGCAACCCTTGATACTCATCGGTCTGCTCGATAAAAAATGTAGTGTGCGGGGACGGCCGGACTCGAACCGGTGACCTACTGCGTGACAGGCAGTCGCTCTAACCAACTGAGCTACGCCCCCATAATAATAACTGTAAAAAATTGTAAATTTTTATCTAACCTCAGCCCAAGACTGATCGGCCTAGGGCCGAAACTGAGCTACGCCCCCGTATTTTTTTCATTTTTATGTTTGTACCAGGGGAGAGACTCGAACTCTCGACCTCAGCGTTATGAGTGCTGCGCTCTAGCCGGCTGAGCTACCCTGGCAATTATACCCCAAAAAATAAAAACGTAAAGTAAAACGAAAACGACACTGTCACTATCTTTTGCGTTGCGCTTTACGCTTTATCCTGGTTGCGGGACCCGGATTCGAACCGGGAACCTCGTGGTTATGAGCCACGCGAGCTGCCATTGCTCCATCCCGCTATAATTTTCAATTTTTCTTTTCCACATCCCGATTTCCAATATTTCTCCCTTTCTCTCGCTTCTTTTCTTGTTTTGCATTCCTCTAATATCTTTAAGACAAATTTTCCTTTATTTTTGGTAGATTTTGTTTTTCCTCTCACATGATCTTTTTCCCGCTGATTCGTATTTTTGGACATACCTACATATATTCTTCTCAAATCTTTAAAAAATAATGCGTAAACCTTATACATATTTTCAAACTGATTCGAACCTGGAACCTCGTGGTTACCTGCCTGCCGTCAGGCAGTTGCTCCATCCCGCTGCAAAAACTGTTTTCCATTGTATCAAGACAAAAAACCCGTGTCAATGCCATTTTGATTTCTAGTCCAGCGCTTCAAGATAGCGCAAGATGTGCTCGTATTTTTTCAGAACATTTTCCGCAAATTCCTTGTCAATTCTAAAATCATCTTCGTGAATAATACGGTTTCTGATCTCATGCGCTTCTTTAATTTCGTTCAATTTATTCAGTTGACCCTCCGGAATGCCGACAATTCTTTCTCCCATGCTTTCCCCCTTGTAGCCCATTTTTTTGATGATATCATCGACAATTTCATCCGCCTCAATAATCGCGATTTTATATTCAGTTTCGCGTCCGCTGTCCAGCCTTGTCTGAATTTGATTCCAGCGCTTTACTAAATTTTTCTTTCTGCTGCCGGCCACTTCGGCGGGAATATCCATTCCATATTTCATTTGCCGCCAATTGGCGCCCACGCCGCGCTGAATCAAAAGCAGGACGATATCAATAAAAAGGACAAGCACATAAATTCCCAGCAAAAACTTGATGAAGCTGAAAGCTCCGGAGTTGCTGAAATTTTTCAACCCTTGAAAAATAATTGCGTATAGTGTTTCAATATCCATAAAAATATGTTCCTATCTGCAAATTTATGCCGATCCGCAAATATGCAGACGCTGAAAATCCAAAAATTCGCACGTTTGTTTTATCCGAATAAGCTTCACCAGTTTATGTTGTTATTTATTTTTTTCATACGCATCCGCCGCGCGCAGCAAATTTTCTTCATCAAACCATTTTCCTGCAAGCTGAAAGCCGAACGGCATCATACGGCCGTCAGATTCTATTTCAGGGCCGGGCACGGAAACGGCCGGTACGCCGACTATATTAGCGGTTACCGTGAAAATATCCTCCAGATACATCTGCATGGGATCTTGGGTTTTTTCTCCAAGCCTGAACGCCGGTCCGGGTGTCGTCGGCATCAGAATCAGATCAACTCTGCCGGCTGGCGGATTGAATACTTTTTCAAAATCTTTTTTAATAAGTGTCCGCACTTGTTGGGCGCGCTTGTAATATGCGTCATAGTATCCGGATGATAGCGCGTAAGTTCCCAGCATTATCCGTCTTTTCACTTCCGCGCCCAAACCATATTTTCTGGAGTCCAAATAAGTTTCCAGTAAATTTCTGTCGCCATCAACAATTTCAATGTTTGTATCTTTATGATCGTTGGCGCGCATCCCGTATTTGATGCCGTCAAATCTGGCCAGGTTGGAACTTATTTCGGAAGGATTAATAATATAATAAGCCGGCAGGGAATATTTTATATTGGGCAGCTCAATTTCTTTTATTTCCGCGCCGAGTGTTTTATATTTTTCAATAACTTTTTCCATTGATCGCCTGGCTTCCGCACTCAAATCATCCAAATAGCTTCTTACAACTCCAATACGCAATTCTTTAATTTCTCCAGTTAAATAATTCGTATAATCTTTCCCCGGGCTGCGTGCAGATGTGACGTCCATATTGTCTTTTCCGGCAATAGCGCTTAAAATTATGGCTGTGTCTTCACTGTTTTTGGCAATAATCCCTATCTGATCAAGACTGGAGGCAGTCGCCATAACCCCATAACGCGAGATACGCCCGTAAGTAGGCTTCATACCAATCAATCCGCAAAAGGCTGCCGGCTGGCGCACGGATCCGCCCGTATCCGTACCTAGCGACCATACAGCCATATCTCCGGCTACTGATGCCGCGCTACCGCCTGAAGATCCGCCCGGCACCCGTTCCAGGTCATGCGGATTTTTGGTCGGTCCATAAGCGCTATTTTCCGTTGATGATCCCATCGCAAATTCATCCAGATTGGTTTTGCCTAAAATTATCGCGCCGGCTTCTTTCAGTCTGGCGACAACCGTCGCATCATAGGGCGCGATGTAATTATCCAGAATTTTTGAACCGGCTGTTGCCCGCACATTTCTTACGCAAATATTGTCTTTTATGGCGCCCGGAATGCCTTCTAAAACTCCAATTTCCCCGCCACGCGCTATTTTTTCGTCCACCTTTCCGGCCTGTTCCAAAGCCAACTCTTTAGTCACCGTCAGATAAGCAAAAATATCTTTGTCTTTTACTTCAATGCGCGTCAAATAATCTTCCGTCAGCTGTACGGCCGAAATTTCTTTATTTACCAATTTTCCATGCAATTCTTTGATCATAAATATTTTCCAAGACTTGACTTTGAGCCTGCCGGCAGGCAGGGAATTGCGAGCCCGCCTTGGCGGGAGAGCAAGAGAAAAGCCGGGCTTTAGGAAAATCACAGAATAGATTTTACTTTATCATAACCATCCTTTCTTTCTGGAAACAAGTTTATGATACCGGTCTTGGTATTAAATTCTCCCGCCTTATCTTCACGCATAACATTGTCGATACCCGTAATATGGGCTGCCGGCTCCACGCCGGCAACATCGACTTCTTCAAGCTGATTCACCCAGTCCAAAATCGAAGACAATTCTCCGGAAAATTTTTCAATCTCTTTCTCATCCAAACCGATGCGAGCCAGCCCTGCAATGTGCTTTACTTCTTCCCTGGAAATCATTTGAGTTATTTTCCAAGGCTTGGCTTTGAGCCTGCCTGCCGGCAGGCAGGGAATTGCGAACTCTGGTTCGCAGGGGAAAAGCCTGGCCTTGGGAAATATAAAAATTTACTTAATGAGTTTTTTAAATTCTTCTTCGTTTATGATTTTCACTCCCGATTCTTTCGCTTTGCCATATTTCGATCCGGGATTTTCGCCGGCCACTACATAATCCGTTTTTTTGCCGACTGAAGAAGAGACCGAGCCACCGGCTTTTCTAATTATATCTTTGGCTTCGTCTCTTGTAAAATCCTTAAGTTCGCCGGTCAAAACAAAAACGGATCCGGTTAATTTTCTTTTAGCTTCTCCTGCGCTTTCCGCCCTCCTGATTCCGACTTTAACCCCCAGTTTATCCATTTTTTCCAACATTTCCAGATTGTTTCTGTCATTGAACCAGGCATGCAGGCTTTCCGCCGATTTTTCTCCGATGCCTCTGATTTTCAGCCAGTCTTCCGTTTTTATTTTCGGAAAAATTTTGATTATTCCGCTAAGATTGCTGATATTCCCGTGACCTCCCGCAACCAGCGGAAAATTCCTGCGGATCAAAACAGCCGTTTCTTCCCCGACATGCCGGATTCCCAGCGCGAACAAAAATTTTTCAAATTCTATTTTTTTGCTTCTTTCCACCGCGTCAATGACATTCTGCGCCGATTTTTCCGCGAACCTTTCCAGCGGTTCCAGGTCGCCTTTTTTGAGTTCGAATATTTCCGCCGGATTGGCAACCAAGCCTTCATTCATCAGCTGCTCCGCGATTTTTCCGCCCATTCCTTCGATATTGAAGCCTTTTTTGGAAACGAAATGGATGATGTTTTCTTTTTCAATCGCAAAACATTTTTTATTGAGGCAATAGTGTGCCGCACTCTCTTCGCCTTTTTTCACGCTAATAATTTCCCGCTTGACCGGTCCGCCACAAATCGGGCATCTGATTGGCATATGAAAAATTTTTTCTTCGCCGGTGCGCAGATTTTTCAAAACTTCCAGCACTTCCGGAATGACATCACCGGCTTTGTGAATAACCACCGTGTCGCCGATGCGGAGATCCAGCCGCTTGATTTCGTCTTCGTTGTGAAGCGTCGCGCGAGAAACAGTGGAGCCGGCGACCTGAACCGGCCGGAGATGCGCCACCGGCGTCAGCGCGCCAGTCCTGCCCACCTGAACTTTTATATCCTCTACGATTGTCGTCACTTTCTCCGGAATGAATTTATATGCCAATGCCCAGCGTGGTGCCTTGCCGGTATAGCCCAGTTCTTCCTGCGTGGCACGGGAATTGATTTTGATTACCAGCCCGTCAATACCATACGGCTGTTTATTTCGCTTGTCTTCCCAATTTTCAAAATATTTTTGTATTTCTTCAAGGTTGCGGCAATGTTTATGATTTTTATTTACTTTAAAGCCCAGCTCTTCCAGGAGTTCCAGTTCCCCGATTTGCGTTTCCGGAAATTTTCCGGCGATGTCGTTAATGTCATAAATATAACTGTCCAGTTTCCGGCCAGCGGTAATTTTCGGATCCAATTGGCGGATGGAGCCGGCGGCGGCGTTTCGCGAATTGGCAAACGACGGTTCGCCATTTTTTTCTCTTTCCTTATTTATTTTGGCAAGAGCGTCTTTGCGCATCCAAGCTTCACCGACCACTGTAATATTAATGTCATTTTTCAGGCGCAGCGGTATGCTTTGAATGGTCTTAACTTGCTCTGT
>CAZUWD010000029.1:0-7282 GCA_964624015.1 uncultured Bdellovibrionales bacterium
CCATAAAGGAGTTGTTGTAGCCGGTGGTGTTGGAACGGCCTGAATCGCGACCCATAAAGGAGTTGTCGAAGCCAGTGGTGTTTCTGCCTCCGCTTCCGTTTCCAATGAAGATATTGTTGAGTCCCGATCCTCCGGCCCGGATCGTGAGATTGTTGGTGTTGTCGGCGTTACTGAAAAGAGCGCTGGCGGACGGCCAAGCAGTCACGGCGCGGACGGTGACATTGTCGATCGAGCCGTTATAGTCGGTTGATGGAGTAATAACAAAAGACTGGGAGCCGGAGCCGGAAGCCACGATGGTGGTTCTTTTTCCCGCACTGCTTTCCCAATAATTATAGGCGCGGGAAGAGACGCCGCCGATGGAAAAAGTATAGGTGCCGGCGGAGGCGCCGGTGTCCGTCCATTCTATTTGATAGGTGGTGCCGTTGGTAACCGAGATGTTTTGCGCCAAAGTGGCGGCGGAGCCGGCGGTGTGGAGGGCGGCGTTGGAAACCACCGACCAGTTGGCTCCGGCCGTCCAGCCGGTAAAATCTCCGGTCGCGAAATCTCCGTTGGTTGCCAAATTGGATCCGTAGGTGGCTTCGGTAGATGTCCCGACGACATCCAGCCTGGAGGAGGGCGAAGTAGTGCCGATGCCCAACCGGTCGTTGGCGTCATTCCAGAAGAAATTGGCGTTGTCCTGCTGAAGGATGCCGCTCGTTCCGGCAAAAAGCACGGAGCCGGCAGCGGGAGTAAACCAAGAGGGAGCGGCGTTGGCGCCGGAAACCAGAGCCTGGCCTGCCGTGGCCGTGCCGGAAAGAACTTCCATCGAATCGGCGTCCGTCCAGACTAGGCCGCCGCTGGAGGTAGTCATATTTTTGTTAGTGCCGCCGAGAGACAAAGGAAGCAAAGAGGAAACACTCCAGGTTCCGGAGGAGATGGTCGGCACGCCGGTGGAATTGGAGGTGTTGAGCCCGGTGCCGCCGTTCCCGACCGGCAGGAGGCCGGTGATGTCAGTTGCAAGATCGATTTGTCCGCGGATAATGTCCTGTCCGGAAAGGGTGATATAGTCATAGTCGCCGGAGAGAGTGACCGGGCTATGGCCGACGGCGCCGGAGTCGGTGTCGCAGACCAAACCGGTGCCGGTGGCAAAGGTGCACAGCCTGCCGTTGGTGAGCGTGCCGGCGTTGACCGAGAGCGTGTCGCCGGCGAGATTGAGGAATGTGCCGACAACGGCGAAATTGGTGTAGTCCGAGATGTCGATATCCGTGCCATTCCAGTCGCCGCTGATAATTGTGCCCAAAGTCGTGATGTTAGAACTGCCCGCCCAAGTGGAAAGAGCGGTGTTTTCCACATTGGAGAGTCCCACCTTGTTTTTGGAAAGCGTCAGCCAGGAAGGATCGGCATAACTGCCGGTGGAAAGTATGAAATTTGCCGGACTCAAACCATTCAGTGTTCCGACATTGACGATGTTTCCGGCCAGCATATCGACGCTGTCTCCGGAATTGAGCGGATAAAGAGAAGTGCCACTGCGGCTCCAAAAAGAAGAACCGCCGATCATTGAATCGGCATAGGCCTTGGTAACGGCATCCTGATTGTTGACCGGATCGGCAAGATTGGAAAGAATCTGTCCGTTGAAGTCGGCGCCGTTGTCCAAATAGGCCATCTGATTGACTTCCAAATTGCCGGAAACAACCAAATCATCATTGTCACCCAAGGTATGGGAAGATGATCCGGAACCAATGACCAATGCGCCATCCGCACCGGAAATAATACTGACATACAAAGTCCGCCAGCCGTCTGAGGCTGAACCCAAATCATATGCCCTTTGGCCTCTCGGCCGGACATCCTGCAGTTTGGCCAAACCTTTGACAGTCAACTCGCCGTCAATCGTCAGAGAACCATCCATCGTGCCGCCTTTAGCGTCCATTTTTTCATCAATACCGCCGGAAAGCTTTGCTTCCAGATCCTCTCCGGATTTCGCAAGCAGAGCCGTCAAATTATTTTTGACACTGATCAGATCCGCAGCCAATTTCCGAATGTTACGGTCAATTTCCTGCTTGACATTTTTGACATCACGATAATTTTTTTCCAATATTCCGGTGGCTCTTTTCAGATTATCAATTCTCTGATTGATGAGATTATGAGACTCCTGATTGCCGGCTTGCTCGCTGGTTTTAAATATCTCAACCCGGCCTAAACTCGCGCGGCTGACAAAATCATGAATGAAGTCACCGGCCGCCGCAAAAAATCCGGAGGATTCATATGCCGTAGACGACAAAAACAAAACCGCTAAGCCAAAGATGGCAATTTTAAAAAATAATGTTATCTTTTTATGCTTCATCGAATTACTCTTGAAAGACAAAAAGCGCTATCTTTTGGGACATTATTTGCCTTTATTATACAATACTTCACTTTTTTTTAAAAAGTAAAAGACTGTGGATAACTCAAGGATTCTGACACCGCCAATCAAAACCGCCAGTATCACACTAGCGGTTTTTTATCAAAAATTTTTACAGGAATCTAAAAAAAAATACAGACCGCAAGGATCTGTATTTTTATTTTCCATTACGCGTATTATTTCCTTTCTGAAATCTCTTCCCGCAGTTTTTTGAGAATCGCCGCCGCTTCGTCTTTTCCGCCAAGGCCGAATGAAAGCCCGACAGCCAATGAAAGCGCCGCCACAATGCCGATAAAAATAGTGTTGACCAGTGAAACCGCGATGCCCAATTGGATAAGCGCCGCCAAAAGACCGAAAATGACAATAGCCCACTTGGAGATTGTCGCTAAAAGCGTCGCCGATACAACGCCGGCCGCCTTGGTGCTGCCCTTGACAACATTGTAAACAAAATTTCCCACCAGAAAAGCTATGGCTAAAATAACTACCGACACCACTACGTTCGGAATATAAAGAATGATGCTGTTCAAAAAATTAGTAACATCCGGAAGACCTAAGACATCCGTAGCCGCCATCAGAAACACCAGCACCAAAAACCACTTGATCAGTCCTCCAAAAAATCCGGAGATATTGATCTTGAGCCCGGCTTCAGCCAAGCGCTGCCCGATGCCAAGTTTTTCCAGGGCTAAATCCACTTTGGCGTTTTTTACAGCTTTTTCAATAATTTTTCCCAGCGTTGACGCAATCGTCCAGCCGAAAAGAAAAATGATCAAGGCGCCCAGAAGCGCCGGTAAAAATTCTATGAATCTTTCCCACAACCCGATCAGCGACACTGTTATCGCCTCTCCCCAGGTTTGAATTCCGCTCATAGTATCACCTCCGTTCTTTTTTATTTGAATTAACCAATCATCTGCTTAAACTCCTGGTAAATTTTCTGCAAAACTATCAACTCCGGATTGCCGTCGCTGGAGAGCACTTCCATCCTGGCCTGGATCAGCCGGTCTTTCAATTCGTCCGTCCTTTCGCTTCTTTTCTCTGATTCATGAAAATTTACAAATAAATATTGAATGTAAAGTATCAACTCCGCGCATTCCCGATCCTGCCCATATTTCTCCAGAAGTTGTGCCGTAATTTCATAGATCTTGCCTATGGTTGCCCCGGATTTTTTGAAATCATCGTAAATTACGGAAAGCACATCTTCTCCAACGGAACCGGTTGCCGCTATCGTCTTTATTTTAGTTTTTATAAGTTCATTTTTGCTTTTTTCACTGTCCCAATTGCGGAATTTTGCCTCCAAAAAAACCTTTTCAATTGTCCTTAAAAATTCAGCAAAGGATTTGCAATCGGAATATTCACCGTATTTTTCCGCTATTTTAGCGTAAGCTATTTCAATTTTTTCTATTTCCCGGCTCAACCTTCCCTCTTTTGCGTAAATTTCCTCAAAGCTCTCAATTTGATTTGCTGTAGTCATTAACTAAAAATTCAACTATTATCTCTTTTTAAATTATAGCATTTTCGGCTTATTTGAACAATAAGTTATCAACAGGCTTCAGATATCCAGGTTTTTAACGCTCTTGGCATGCGTCTGAATAAACCTTCTCCTGGGCTCCACTTCGCTGCCCATTAAAACATCGAATATTCTGTCGGCCGCTTCCGCATCCTCTATTTTTACCTGCTTCATCATGCGCTGTCCCGGATCCATAGTTGTTTCCCACAATTGTTCCGGATTCATTTCCCCCAAGCCTTTGTAGCGCTGGATGTTGATGCCGGCGATTTTTTCTCCCGTTTCACTTTCTCCCTCGGCCAACTCATCGGTTTCCATGACGATTTCTGCCTGGTCTTTCTTTCCGGACTTTGTATTTTCGCCCTTGACTTTCGATTTTTGCATTTTAGAAATAATCACGTTTTTTTCTTCTTCCGTATACGCATAGTTAATCTCTTTGCCCTTCTGCAGCCTGTAAAGCGGCGGCTGGGCAATGTAAATATATCCGCTTCTGATTAACGGTTCGTAATAGCGATAGAAAAAAGTCAGAAGCAGTGTTCGAATATGCGAGCCATCCACATCGGCATCGGCCATGATAATGATGCGATGGTAGCGCAGCCTGGCAATATCAAAGCTGTCGCCAATACCGACTCCCAAGGCAATGATGATCGGCTTCAGCGTGTCAGATTTTACAACTTTATCCAAAGAAGTTTTTTCCACATTGACCAGTTTTCCGCGCAAAGGCAAAATCGCCTGAAATTTCCGATCGCGGCCCTGCTTGGCTGAGCCACCAGCCGAATCTCCCTCAACAATATAAAGTTCCGATTCAGCCGGATTGCGCGAAGAACAATCAGCCAGTTTTCCCGGCAACGTCATGCCTTCCAGCGCCCCTTTGCGTATAACAGCGTCTTTGGCGGCACGCGCAGCAATCCTGGCTTTGGCCGTCAGCAGGCATTTGCCGATCATAGCCTTGGCATTGTTTGGATGAGCTTCCAAATAATCGGCCAGTGTTTCGCCGGTAACACTGGAAACTATGCCGCGGACTTCGCCATTT
This sequence comes from uncultured Bdellovibrionales bacterium, assembly GCA_964624015.1. Lineage (GTDB taxonomy): Bacteria > Patescibacteriota > Minisyncoccia > Moranbacterales > UBA2206 > CAZUWD01. The sequence continues at coordinate 4,912 of CAZUWD010000029.1, forward strand.
CCTAATTTAGCCTTGGTCTGTCCTTCGAATTGCGGGTTGCGCAGTTTTACACTGATCACCGCCGTCAGGCCTTCCTGCAAATCTTCTGCCGTAAAACTTTCGTCTTTTTCTTTGAGGAGATTGTTTTTTCTGGCGTAATTATTCAAAACTCTGGTTAACGCCGCGCGAAATCCGGCCTCATGCATTCCGCCTTCCGCCGTAAAAATATTATTGGCAAAAGAGAAAACGTGTTCTTTGTATCCGCCGGTATATTGAAGAGCCACTTCCACCATCACATCTTCGACTGTTTTTTCGGCATAAAAAGGCATCTCGTTCATTATTTGCTTGCCGCGATTTAAGAATTTCACGAAAGAAACCAAGCCGCCATCAAACAAAAACCCGTAAGCTCTTTCTCCGCCTTTTTCCCTTTGATCAAAAACCTTGATACTGACGCCCTTGGTAAGATATGCCTGCTGGCGCGCATAGCTCAAAATTTTTTCCCAATTGTATTTTATTTCCGGAAAAATCTGCGGATCGGCCTGGAAAGAAATTGTTGTGCCGGTTTCGCTGGATTTACCGGCCACTTTCGGCTCCCTGGTTTTCGGCTTGCCCCGCACAAACTCCATTTCATACGCTTTTCCATCGCGCCTGACCTGCGCTTTGGTCCAAACCGAAAGCGCGTTGACTACTGACACTCCGACTCCGTGCAAGCCTCCGGAGATTTTGTATCCGGACCCTCCGAATTTTCCGCCGGCATGCAGTATGGTCAAAACCGTTTCCAGTGTCGACTTTTTGGTTTGCGGATGTTTTTCCACTGGAATGCCGCGCCCGTCATCACTTACTTCAATGACATTATCCGGCAAAAGCCGGATGACGACATTTTTGCAGAAGCCGGCCATGGCCTCGTCAATGGAATTGTTTATTACTTCCCAAATCAAATGATGCAGGCCTTCCGTGGAAGTTCCGCCAATGTACATTCCGGGGCGTTTCCGGACCGGCTCAAGACCCTTTAAAACCTGGATTGATTTAGCGGTATATTCGTTGTTATTTGTTTTTAATTCTTTTTCTTTGGGCATAAATTTTTCTTAGTTTCAAATATTAAAATTCAAAATCAGCTTTTCATCCAATTTAATTCATTCTCTGCTTAAAAAATACAACTCAATTAGAAATATTCCCGCCAAAAGCAGGAGTCCGACCCACCAGACCAGCACTCGATTGGCCTGGAGAATTAAAAGTCCAATACAAAGGGAGGCCAGCAGGATGCTTTGGCGCAGACTCAAGCCCGCGTTGTGAAATGCCGTTTCTTCGGTCGTTATGCTGCGGCGCAGGCGTAGAAAAAATAAATTAAAAAATCCGGACAAAGTGAAAAAAAGAGCTGAATAAAAAAGCGCTTTTCCGGCAAGGCCGGAAGTTCCCGGATCCAAATATAAAACGATTGAGATCAGCGCAACAATTGAAAAGAGGGTTACGAATCGCATCCCCCAAATATAGGCTTTTAAGGTCATTTTTTCCTTTTTCCGGGTATTTTTTTACTTCTTAATTATACACAAGAAAAGCCTTTCTGGCAAGACTTTCAAAAAACCAAAAAAGCTTTGAAAAAAGCTTTTTATTTTATTGCGGGCGTCCTCGGTCTAGAACTTTATTATATAGGGAATTGTAAGGGTTTTTCGAGGATTTGTCTAAATAGGCCTTTTAGGGCTCTTCGGTCGCAATTTTTGAAAGCAAAATGAGACAAATGAGACACGGGACAGCCCTTGTCTCATTTTGGGAAATAAAACAGTCAATTGTCTTGTTCTGAGGCAGTCTTATTACCATTTAATTTGAAACTCCAGCTCATTTTCTTTTCCGTCTTTTTCATATTCAATGGAAATCTGAGAATTAGCTGGTATTTTTATCTTTCTGCCCTTTATTTGAATAGTGAAAGATTTGCCTCTTTCCAATGATTCGATCAGTCTTTTAATTTTAGCGATATACACTTTTTGGGAATATGTTTTTTCCATAATCTATTTTTAATAATTATCACTTCGAATTAATATCCAAGAAACACGGCAACCAGAAAACTTACCATTAGTATAACCGTGATTATGATGATAATCCTTTTCCTATACTGATGATTCGAAAAAAATATTAATCACTCTTTACCAATAACTTTTTCATAGGCCTGCAAGTAATCTTGCGCCATTTTTACTGATGAAAAATTTTTCACAACATGCTCATGACAAATTCTCCGATCAATCGTGTTAATTTTTTCTATTTTTTTAGCCGCCTCATCTATGCCGTCACAGATAAATCCAGTTTTCTTATCAAGGATTATTTCTGGAACAGAACCTCTTCTGGTTGCAATTACCGGAGTTCCGCAAGCCATTGCTTCAGTAAAAAATAAACCGAATGG
>CAZUWD010000030.1:0-7123 GCA_964624015.1 uncultured Bdellovibrionales bacterium
CTGGAATTTGGCAAAAGCCTGAATAATCGGCGTCTGGGGCGTAATCGGATAAACTGGAGCCACGTCCGGATTGATCTGCCGCAATGCTTCAGCCACCGCCGCCCCGCCCGTCAAAGCCAATTTTATTTTCATATCCGTCCTATTTGTCTTATTTTAATTATTTTTTCTCATCAAAATCGCTTTTGCCGGACAAACAGCCGCACACACGCCGCAGCCCTTGCACCAGTCATAATCAATTTCCGCTTTTTTGCCGTTATGGTCCATTAATCCTTGACTTCTGTTTATTGATATCGTCGCTTCCGGGCAATATGAAACGCAAATGCCGCAACCGACACATTTGTTTTTCTCCACTTCCGGCTTCATATTCCGCCAATTTCCGGTTTGCAGAGCTTTTGAGATATCGTGTTTAATCGCAGGGCTGGTTTCGCGCATATTCCGCGTTAATTAACGCATATTTACAAAATAATTATTGCCCGGATTTTAATTCGCATCAGCTTAAACTGCATCATGCGCCTTCTCAATCGCCAGGATATTTTTTTCCGTCATTTCTTCGCCGATTTTTGAAGAAAATATTTTTCGAAATTCAGAAATCACGCTTTCCAGTTTCACAACTTCGCTTACCTGCACCAATTTTCCTAAAATTGCTGCATTAGGGCGCAAAACACCGGTAATTTCCAGTGAGATTCCATTTGCGTCCACTGTGAAAATTTTTCCTTTAAAATTTAGTTGCGCCGCGATTTCGTATGGACTGCGGCGGGAATTAACAATCAAAAATTCATTTTTATCAAGATTAATCGTAACTTTTTCGCTGTCCAAAATTGTCTCGTCCAAAACCACAACTATATCCGGATCAACAACCGGCTCGTGCGTTCTTATTTCAGAATCACCCAGGCGCACATAGGTTTTCGTAGGCGCGCCGCTCCGTTCCGGGCCAAAACTGGGAAAAGTCTGGACGAATTTGCCCTCGCTGTGCGCCGCTTGCGCCAAAATTTCCGCCGCCGCCTTGGCGCCTTGGCCTCCGCGCGCGTGAAAAATAATTTCTGTTAAATTTTTATGATATTTCACTGCGTATTAAAATTTTGACCGCGTTGCTGCACAGCGCCGGACAAAATTGATATAATATTGCGAATTTTCTTTCTTTGGCGAATTTCAAAAAAACCGCCGGTCTGATTTAATACATGGCCCTTTTAATTATACCATAAAAAAAATTAAACACTAAAAAACTGCGCATAGCGCAGTTTTTCTGTAATTTTTTTACCGTCAAAAAAGTTGGGCCTTTTATTTATTCAATTCTTCTTCAATCGCTCTTTTCAAATCATCTTTGCCGATCGCGCCTGATTCCAGCCGGTCATTGATGAATATGGCCGGTGTTCCGGCAATGCCGAAACTACCCGCTTCGCTTTTATCCGCATCAATTTTGGCTTTGTATTTTTTATCATCCAGGCACTGAGTGAACTGGACACTGTTTAATTTCAAAACTGAAGCGTAATTTTTAAATCTTTGCGTTCCGCTGCTTTTTGTCCAGTCGGCTTGAGAAGCAAAAACTTTGTCGCCGTATTCCCAAAATTTTCCCTGCTCCCGGGCGCATTCAGCCGCCAAGGCCGCATTTTCCGCCTGCGGATGGTTTGGTAAAGCCAGATGTTTGTAGTTAAAAAACGCCCGTTCGCCGAATTCCTGCATCGTTTCGCGGAGCGTCATCCAGAAAACTTTGCAGTACGGACATTCAAAATCGGAATAAACAAAAATTTTAACTTTGGATTCCGGATCTCCCGCAGTCGCGTCATCATTTTTTATTTCCGGCAACGCCAAATATTTTCCCGGCATAAGCCCGAGTTCTTGCGTCTTGAGAACATATTGCTTTTCTTTTTGTTCAAAAATCGGCTGAGCCTGCGCAAAAAAGTCGGTTTTGGCAATCGTGTCGGAAAAAATGAAAGTTGGCAATGTCTTGATCCCGTATTTCAGAATAATTTCTTTGCCCTCCATTGAATCATACGCGATTCTTTGCGGCCGGACAGTGGGCGACACGCGCCGCAGCCACACCAGCACGTCCGAAACATCGCATTTTTCGCAAGCGTCGTCATTTATAACCTTCATTTCAATGACCGGATCGCTGAAGGCCACCCAGGTTTTGCCGCCGGCCTCCAGCACTTCATTTTCGCTCAAGGTTTTTTGGGAAAAACCGCCGCCGCGCAGAAGCTGAATGGCATCCACAAACAGACTGCCGATAAAAAGCCCGCTTAGCAGAATGACTGCTGAAATCAGATTTTTTGTTTTTTTGTTATTTTCAGCTGTTTCCGGCTTTTCCGCCGGCGTCTCCTTTTTTTCTTTCATAAAATTATATATATTTGCTTATAAAATTATTGATTGCCGGGTTGCTCCTGATTTTGCTCCGCTTCGTTTTTTTCGACATCGGTTTCGCCTGCTTTCCGCGCTTCTTCCCGCATCTTTTCGCCCAAGTCGATCCGCATTTGATTGATGTTATAATACTGCGCGGTTGCTTTGTTTTTGTAATCTTCAAAGCCGATCGTTATTTTTTTGGACGCTTCCGTTTTGAGCGCCACGCCGATCAAAATTCCCAAAATCAGAACCAGAGCCAGCTCAACATACCAGTCGCGCTTTTTGGCTCTGAGCAATTCTTCCGGAGATTCTTCCAGATTTTCTGTTTTTATTTTTTCAACTTCGGCGTTTTTAATTTTGTCAGTCATAAAGAATTTTATTGATCTTCATAATACTAGCATAATCCTTTTATTTTTTTCAATATTGACAATTTGTTTCAAAAGGTGTATAATTGAAGGTAGTAGTCAAACATAAAATCCCTTATTTGAGGGATTTTTTTATTGTAATTTATTACATGCGTTATTCCTTTCTCAGCGCCTCCATGGGCGTCAGCCTTGAAGCCTTTCTGGCGGGATAGTATCCGAAGATGATTCCGACTGCGGCGGCAAAGCCGGCAGCCAGAGCTACCGACTGGGGCGTAATCGAAAACTGCAGGGCAAATCCCAGCCGCGCAAAAATCAGCGAAATCAATCCGGAAAAAAGAAAGCCGAGCAAAATGCCGACGATCCCTCCGGCCAAAGTGATAAAAACCGCTTCCAGCAAAAATTGCATAAGGATATCCGACGATTTCGCCCCAACCGCTTTGCGCAGTCCGATTTCAAAAGTCCGCTCCACCACCGCCACATACATGACATTCATAATCCCCACTCCGCCAACAACAAGTGAAATGGAAGTAAGCGCCAAAAGCAGAATGTTGAGCGCGGAAAAAACCTTGCCGATCGTTTCCTGGGCTTCACGGATAGAACTCACTAAAAAATCCTCCTTGTCCGGATCCGTTATGCCGTGCATGCGGCGCAAAACATCCGTAATGTCGGCTGCCGCCACATCCAAAAGTTTCTCGTCGCTGACTTTAACAGTGATTGAATGCAAATAATCTATGCCCATTATTTTTTTCTGCAATGTCTGTACCGGCAAATAAACCACTTCGTCGATGTTGACAATGGAAACCACGCCACGCCGTTCCAGTACCCCGACAACTTTGTAGTTTTGGCCTTTAATTCTGATCTCCCGTCCGACAGCCTCGCCGTCTCCGAAAAACAATTCGCGCAAATCCCAACCGATAACCGCCACCGGTGCCAGATTATCATCATCGCTTTCAGTGAAAAAATCGCCTTCCACTATTTTTACTCCCGGATCGACAATTGGAACATCCGCTCCGGTTCCGAAAAGCAAAACTCTTTTATTTTGATCTTTATAAGCCGCCAGTTCCTGCGTAAAATTAGCCGGATAAAGCGCCGCGACATTGGGCAATTTGGCAATGGCTTCAGCATCGCGTTTTTTCAATGTCGTAATTTGGATGCCTTGCGCCTGACCGGTGACGTTGGCAGCCGACATGGCTCCCGTGCCAGGGACTTTCTTTTCCACCTGGATTACATCCGTGCCGAAAGTTTCAATCTGTCCCAAGATGTAGCTTTTGAGCCCTTGGCCGCTCGACATGATGACAATGACAGAAGTGATGCCGATGACAATTCCAAATAGCGTTAAAACCGTCCGCCCGACATTGGTGCGGAGGTTTTTGAAAGCTAATTTGATTGAGGTTTTTAGTCTGTGAAACACGGTACGGCCTAAAGCCCGGTTTTAGGAATTTCCTAAAGCCGGGCTTTAGGTTTCCTGACACTTGACTTCTTTCGAGTTATTTGCTTAAATATCTTGATCCCTTTAGGATTATCAAACTTGTTCTTTGAGGTGATATATGAATCCTGTTGGCATAGTTATTTTAGTGGTGTTAGCTTATTTTATGACAAGCATTATCTTATTGCTTGCCGCCAAGAAAAGCGAAGTGGTTCGCAATTTTTTTAACGAAAACAGCAGTCCGGCAGCCGAATTTATGTATTTTTTTGCAGAAGTTAATTTTCAGGAAATTAACAGCGATCCGGGTTTTGCCTTTGCCATTTTCCTTTCCGCCCCCCTCATTGTTCTTCTTGGAATCATGTCTTACATCTTTATATCATTACTTATACTATCTGGCGTTATGCTAATTCATATTCCCAGATACTGCATCAATTTCCTCGTTGACAAAAAAACATAAGCTGATATTTTTTTCTTCAAAGGACGCGCGCGTTGCGTCCTTCTTTATTTTTCAAAATCACATCCGCCAAGCACATATTATATATCACTACCTTATTAGGTATAATGGTAGTGATGAATAATTACCCTAGTAAATTTTTTAATATTCGGTGGTGCGCGTATTTATTCAGTAAACTTCCATCATCAACTCGCCTGCTGCTATTTTTATTTCTTTTTCTTTTGCGCTCCAATTGATTGCCAATCTGTTTTTTATATATTTCATTTTCCCCATAGAGCCATTGATAAACTTTAGCAATCGTTTGAAAACTAACTTTTAGTTTTTTGCGTATTTCCTCATAACTTTTTTCTTCCAAAAGCATTTCGGCAACCTGAATCCGCCGCGCCAGCATCAATGCCTCACTGGAAGACAATAGCCCAATAAAAAACCCGACTACATCATCTTTATTTTTTAAATTAGAAACTATTTCAAAAAACTCACCCACGATTTTATATCTCTCTTTTTTGCCAATTAGATGTGTTTTAACTTTTGCCATAAATCATTATATAAAAAATATTATTTTCTCTATTTTACCATATTAGGTATAATGGTAAAATGAGCAAACTTTTTTATATTTTATAATCTCCTGCTTTTTCGAGTTAAGCGCTACTCATAACGCAGAGCTTCCATGGGTGAAACCCGCGAAGCCTTGCGGGCAGGGTACATGCCGAAAAGCAAGCCAATGGCGACAGTTACGGAAGTAGCCAGCAAAATCGACTGGGGCGTAACAATAAATTGCCACTCATTGCCCAAGCTGCGGATAATGACGGCTGCCAGATAGGAAATTATTATTCCAATAATTATGCCGGCAATGCCGCCAAGCGCTGTTATTGCCGTAGATTCGATCAAAAACTGCCAGATAATATGGGAATTTTTCGCGCCGACAGCCTTGCGAAGGCCGATTTCACGGATCCTTTGATTGACAGCGATAAGCATAATATTCATAATTCCCACACCGCCAACAGCCAACGAAATGGCCGCGATGGAAACCAGAAAATATCGGAGAACATCGGTAATATTCGTAAGAATCGAAAGCGCTTGCTTGGTATTTCTCACCGAAAAATCGTCGTCTTTCGGATCTTTAATGCCGTGCCGCTCGCGCAAAGTCGCTTTGATGTCGGCCACAGCCCGATCCAAATTATCTTCACTGTCCGCCTTAATGCGTATAAAATTAAGATAATCAATGCCCAATAACAATTTTTGGCCGGTGAAAAGCGGCACAAAAATCGTGTCGTCGGGATTGGAAAAAGCCGAAGAGCCTTTTTCTTTCATAACGCCCACTACCGTAAATTTCAGATTTTTCAGAGCAATAGGCTGGCCGACCGGATTAGAGTCGGAAAAAAGCTCACGGGCGCGCTTGGCGCCCAAAACCGCCACGCGAGACAGGTTGGTTTCCTCTTCCGGCGAAAAAAAACGGCCTGATTCCAAAGAGATTTTTTCCACTTCCGGCAAGGACGAGCTAACTCCCTGAAAGCTGACGCTGTAGCTGTTGTTTTCAAAAGTCGCGGTTGCCGATCCGGTCACATAGCCGGAGCCGGCTGCCGCATTGGGCACATTTTTTTTCTCAAGTAAAGCTTGCAAATCGCTGTATTTAAGAGTCGTTATTACCACGCCAAAAACAGAGGCGGGCGGGCCTTTTTCGTCGGATGCTCCCGGTAAAATTCCAATGAGATTGGAACCGATGCTCTGCACTTCGTCCAAAATCAAGGCTTGCGCTCCCGCGCCCAGCGCCATAACGATAATAACGGAAGCTACGCCGATAATAATGCCAAGCATGGTCAAAAACGATCTGCCTTTGGCTGCCATCAGATTTTTGTATGAAATTTTGATCGGATCGGATAGGCGCATTTACTTTGGCGGTTTTTTATGTTATTTTGCCATCAAGGGAAGGAGGAAAAGATGGAAAATTCTGAAATTACAGAAACTGCCGCTCTGGACGTGTCAGGTTGCCTGAGTTCTTTAAAATGCTCGTTTGAAATCCTAAATACGAAAGCTGAAAAATGTCCTGTTTTTTCCCTGAAAATAGATTATGCGATCAGCCGGGCTTTTGTATATCCGCTCGGATCTAATGAGATGACGTTCGAAAGCTTTCAAAAACTTGTTTGTGCTTATCTCAAGAAGTCTGGGCTATGGGAAAAAATTAATTACTTAGCGGATTGTTCCATAGTGTTAAATCCCGTAATTATCATCCGCCCGACGCTCTCCCTCAGGGAAAACGACAATGATGCCCGGAAGAATATGCGAATCACGCTGACACAATTATTTGGCATGTTTGTCGGATCGACCGGAAGAATAAAATTGCACCGGGGACCTTTTTTCAGCTTTAAGGATTCGCAGCCCGTCGAATAAGCAAAATTCCAATTTTGCCGACAGGCTGTTTTTTTTATTTCAGCAACTCTCCGCCTGCCAGCCTTGTTCTTCTCCCCACTTCTTCATCAGAAACCAGCCTTCCGTCTTTCATCGTCAAAATTCTTTTGGCATATTGCGCCGTCTGTGTTTAAT
>CAZUWD010000031.1:0-7062 GCA_964624015.1 uncultured Bdellovibrionales bacterium
ATAATCAGTCCGGCATAAACAAGGAAAACCAGGACGGTAAAACGATATTCCCAAGGCGAAAAAGCCATTTCGGTCTGGTAGAGAGAAAGCTGATCCGGCCAAAAAATCAATTTGAAATAAGTGGCGACGGAAGTGGGAATTTTGATAAGCAGGCTGTCTGTGCCCGGAGCCAGATAATAGTCGGAGGCCAGAATATCGACACGGCTTCCGACTTTGCTCAAAACTGAAACGGCAATCAAACCGGCCAGAGCAAAAAAAGGGATTATTTTTTTCCAATGCCGGCGCAGGTCTCCGAAAAGCCATTCATATAAAAAGAAAACGGAGCACAAAATGAAGCTTCTTTCCGAAGCCATAAAAGAAAGGATGAAAAAGAAAACGGAAAAATAATAATAGCGCTTATTTTGCCTGCCCAGAATGTAGAACAAAAAAGAAAGCAGGAAGAAAAAAGCGCTTTCAACATACGGGTGTCCCGAAATCCAAGTGACGGATTCAATGAGAATCGGATGGACGGCGAAGAGCGCGGCTGTCATAAAAGCCAGATTTTTTTTGCCGTATAAAAGAAAAAATATGATGAAAACCAGAAAGGTTGATCCGATGTGCAGAAAAATATTCAGCATCCGGTAATAAACCGGAACGGATCCGAAAATTTCGAAAATGAGAAAATGCGCCAATCGTTGCAGGATTCCGGCATAGTTTGAAAAAACGTTGCTGAAATTTCCGATGTCGGGATTGTATAAAATCGTGCTGATATCATCGGAAACGAAAGCGTTATTCAGGGAGTTGGCGTAAACTGCTGTAATCAGAAGAAAAAGAAAAAGAAACCAGATTCTGTTTTCCCAAAAAAACAGATTAAAGCTGAAAAACCGGGCGGTTGCCGTGCCGGAAAAGCGCTCGATGTATTTCTGGTATTTTTCCGGACGCCACTTTTTTTGCAGATAATTCAAAACCTCTTTTTTTGGCAGGTTTAAATCAGAGGCGATTTGATCCGGGGAAAGCTTCTGCGCGCCTTTTTTTATATAATCCTTCTGGCAGGAATTCAACTGCATAGGATGATACCGCTTTCAAATATTTAGTTATTCAATTATACTATTAAACAGGGGCAATTAAAAGGTTGAAAACGCAATATGCAAGTATCCGTAATTATTACGACAAAAAACGAAGAGAAAAATATCCGCAACTGCCTGGATTCCGTTGTCAGGCAGTCTTTTCCCCGCGCAGAAATCGAAATTGTCGTGGTGGACAACGGTTCGGCGGACAGAACGAAGGAAATTGCCCGCGAATATGCCGGCAAAGTTTTTGACAAAGGGCCGGAAAGGTCGGCGCAAAGAAATTTTGGCGTGGAAAAAGCTTCCGGAAAATATGTTTTATATCTGGACGCGGATATGATTTTGACCGGAAATGTCGTCAGGGAATGCGTCAATCGCCTGGAGGAAGACCCGGGCATCGCGGCTGCTTATGTTCCGGAAATCATCATGGGCGGAAGATTTTGGAGCCGGGTGCGCCGTTTTGAAAGGAGTTTTTATGACGGTACGGCCGTTGACGCAGTACGTTTTATCCGGCGGGACGTTTTTCTGCAAACCGGCGGATTCGATCTGAAAATGACCGGGCCGGAAGACTGGGATTTGGACAAGAAAATCAAAAAAACGTGGAAAACCGTCCTGATAAAATCGCCTCTCCATCACAACGAAGCTGAGTTTAATTTTCGCAAGTATTTATCCAAAAAAGCCTATTACGCCAAAAGCTTTGATGAATATGTGGAGCGCTGGGGAAAAAATGATCCGGATGTCCGCAAACAACTGGGTTTCGGCTATCGCTATTTCGGCATATTTCTGGAAAATGGAAAATGGAAAAAACTGCTGCGGCACCCGCTTCTAGCCGGCGGAATGTATTTACTCCGTTTCCTGGTCGGAATGATATTCATATTTAGAAACGGCATAATCCGTTAATTAAATGGCAGATACTCTCCAATTAATGCGATAATAAAAAATCCTTCGGGATGTTTTTGTGTTTTTTGCGGGAACGGTTTGTTTGTCGCGGAATAAATTTATGGAAGAAATAAAAATAAGCATTTTAATCCCGGCTTTCAATGGCGCCCAGACTATCGGCGACACACTGAAAAGCATTTTATCGCAGAATTTTTCCGAATATGAGATCATCGTCAATGATGACGCTTCTTCCGATGATACTGAAAAAATTGTAAAAAATTTTACCGACGCGAGGATAAAATTTTTTAAAAACGACAAAAATCTGGGTTATCCCGGAAATCTCGAAAAATCCCGCCAGAAAGCCTTCGGAAGCATTATATACCTCATGGGTCAAGACGATATCTTAGCTTCGCAGGCACTAAAGAACACTTGGGAGGCATTCCAAACGGATCCGGATATTGGAGCGGTAACCAGGCCGTATTTCTGGTTTGATGAGAATATAAGCCGGCCGGTAAGAGCCAAGGAACAGTTGAATGCGGAAAAAAACGAGATTGTCACAATTAAAGACAATCCGGCAAAAATAATTACAATATTTGAAACACTGGATCAGTTGTCAGGACTGGCTTATCGGCGCAAATTCATTGATCGTCCCTTTCATCCGGATATTTTTCCCTGTCATGTTTATCCGTTCGCGTCCATTTTTAAGAATCATCCGGTGATTTTCCTCAAGGATTATAATGTGGCGGTCAGAATCAGTTCCAGCCAGTCGCGGAAAATTTCTTCCATTTATGACAAATCACCCGTCTTAAGTTGGGTGGAAATGTTTGAGTCGATATTTTTTGAACCGCAATTAGCGGTATTAAAAGAATATTGCATTCGCAATTTTGTAGCTAAAAATTATGTCGGCTTGGTGCAAATCCGCAATTACAGTCGGTATAAAAACTTATGGCGGGAAATCCGGTATCTTTTGAAATATCGCTGGCAAAATATTTTCAATCCGCCATTCTGGTTTTTCAGCTTGGGTTGCCTGATTATGCCACCGCGCATCCTCATTCCTCTGGTAGACTGGTATAAAAACAAAATTAATGCGCAGAAATTTAGAAAGATAATTTTCAATCGCTAAGTATCAATCCGGAAATAATATGAAAATATTAGGAATAACCGCGCCAATTTCAGAAAATTCTGCCGCCTGCCTTCTGGAAAATGGGAAAATCACGGCCTTTTGCGAAGAGGAAAGATTTTCCGGCATAAAGCATGCGCCAAGAACAGTGCCGCGGAAATCCATCGAGTATTGCCTGAAGGCAGGTAAAATTTCTCTGGAAGATATCGATTATATCGCGACAGGTTTCGAAAATGTTTTTTTAGCCTGGATAAAAAATATCACAGCCAACTCAATAGAAGGGAATTTTGGCCGTTTGTGGCGCGAGAACGGGGCATACCTCGAATATTTTTTGCAATCAATACGGTTAAAAGATTATTTACAGTCATTAGATCCGGATATTTTGCGTAAAGATAAGTTGAAATTCGTTTCGCATCATAGGGCGCATGCAGCCAGCGCGGCCAGATTTTCCGGATTCGAAGAATCAATAATAATTTCGCTGGATGGAGTCGGGGAAGATGATGCCGGAATTGTCGGATATTGCAAAGGAGGATTGATCAGGGAATTAAAAAAAATTTCCATAAACCAATCGCTGGGCTGGCTGTATCACATCGCAACTCATTTGTGCGGATTTAAAGCGCACAGCCATGAAGGCAAGACGATGGGATTGTCAGCTTATGGGAAAGCGGATTTGTCCATTCTGCGCGGCATAGCGGAGCTTACGGAAACAGGTTATGTATTGAAAAAAAATTGGTACAAGAAATTGGAGCGGAAATATAAACGCCGGCCAGAAAATGCTGAAATAACGGACGAGTATAAAAAATTGGCTGCTTCGGTGCAGTATTTTTTGGAAGAGGCCGTTTGCCGGCTGGCAAAACATGCAAAAAAACGAACCGGAATAAAAAATATTTGCCTGGCCGGCGGGGTGGCTCTTAATTGCGATATGAACGCAAAAATTTTGGAAACCGGAGCATTCGAAAATATTTTTGTTCAGCCGGCGGCCAATGACGCTGGAACCGCCTTGGGTGCAGCTGCTGAAATTTATTATCGGCAAACTGGAAAAAATTGCGAATCAATGACGCATGCATATTATGGGCCAGAATACAGCAATGCGGAAATTGAAATGCTTCTCAGGGAGTCCAAAATAAAATATAAAAAAATCCAATCTTTGGCAGGAATTGCCGAAAAATTAAAAAGCGGAAAAATTGTCGGCTGGTTTTCCGGGCGCATGGAAATCGGTCCGCGCGCCTTAGGGAATCGTTCGATCCTAGCCAATCCCTCTCTTTCCGGCATGAAAGATAAAATTAACCGGGAAGTTAAACACCGGGAGATGTGGCGTCCATTTGCGCCTTCCATCCTGAAGGAAAAGGCCAATGAATACTTGGAAAATTATCATTCTTCGCCCTTCATGCTTTTGACTTTTAAAGTTAAAAAAGAAAAAAAACAGGCATTGCAGGCGGCGCTACATATTGATGGAACTGCCAGGATCCAGGATGTGTCGCCGGAAACAAACCCGCGCTATTACAAATTAATTCAAGAATTTGAAAAATTAACCGGCATTCCCGCATTGCTCAATACTTCTTTTAATGATAAGGAAAAGCCGATTTGCCTCAGTCCGCGGGAAGCGCTACAAACATTCCATTCGACCGGCATGGATTTTTTGGCGCTGGGCGATTATTGGATAGAGAAATAAAAAGAAAGCTGTATGGATAAAATTCTTAAAAAATTATATTCATCCAGGACTTTGGGCTGGCTGTTTCACACTTTAAATTATTGTCTTGAAAAAGAAATGAACGGCATGGAAAGTGTTTTGGATTTGGGCTGCGGCCCCGATTCTCCATTGCGCTACTGTTCCGGCATAAAGTACAGCTTAGGGGTGGAAATCTTCGAACCTTATTTGGCCGAATCGAGGCAGAAAAAAATTCATAGCGAATATCTTCAAAAAAATATAAAAGATTTAGAATTCCTTCCACGCAGTTTTGATGCAGTAATCGCGCTGGAGGTATTGGAGCATTTATCCAAAAAAGACGGTGAAATTCTTCTTGAAAAAATGCATGTCTGGTCCAGAAAAAAGGTTGTTGTTTCATGCCCGAACGGATTTTTTGAGCAGGCTAGTATTAGTGAAAATCCCCTGCAAAGACATCTTTCGGGTTGGGACGCGACAGAATTGAAACAGAAAGGATATCAAATCAAGGGAATGGCCGGACTTAAATATTTAAGAAATGCGGTCGGTGATGAAGCTGACAGTCAAAATGTTTTACAGACGATAAGATTGCGCCCGCGAGCTTTTTGGTTTTTGATTGCAGCGGTTAGCCAATTGGTAACTTACTATGTGCCGACCCCCGCCTTTGGCTTGTTTGCGATAAAAACAAAGAATAATGAGAATCATGAATAATGAACGAAAATTGCTGAGAAAAATTAAAAATATTGTCGAGACTGGCAAAATGACTTCTTCCGCATTCGATTGGATAGCGGGGACTTTCTTATATAGAAAATTTATTTATTCCAGGATAAATGAATACTCGCAACTGATTAAAAAAAACAGAGAACACAATGTTATTATTGAAACAACTAGTCTTTGCAATGCCAGATGTGTGATGTGTCCGCATGTCAAAATGAAAAGGAAAATGGAAGTGATGAATGATTTTGTTTTCGCGCTGATAGTTGAAAAATTAAAAAATGAAAAAATAAATCCACCGGCTTTTATTCTCAATGGATTCGGAGATCCGCTAACTGACACGAAAATATTTGACCGTATTCAGATTCTCAAAAAGGAATTTCCGCAATCGGTTCTGAAATTTTATTCAAACCTGGGCATGGCTAACGAGATTACCATCAAAAATATGCTTGGATCCGGCTTGGATGAATTGAATGTCAGCTTTAATGGTTATGACAAAGAAAATTACGAAAAAACAATGGGCATTAGTTATCAGCGAACTCTGGATAATTTAAAAAAACTGATTCAGGCGAAAAAAAGATTTGGCAGTCGTTTAAAAATCAGGATTTCAATGACGTTGGTCTCAAACAATGATGGTGATGAAAAAAAATTTCTTCGCGAATGGCGGGGCAAAGTCGATTCTGTTAGTGTCAACAAAGTGCATACTTACGCTTCGTCTGTTGAAGATATGTCTGGGAAAAATAAAATAAATTTTAACAAAAAAGCCTATCCTTGCAAATATCTTTGGGACACAATAGTTTTCGGGGTGGATGGAAGCATGTTTCTGTGCTGCCTTGATTTTGAAGGCCGTTATAATTTCGGCAATATTGGAAACAGTGGGATTCTGGAAATTTTTTACAGTGATAAGTTTGAGAAAATACGCCAGCGGCATTTGGCAGGCAAAATAGAGGACATGGAAATTTGTTCTCGGTGTTACACTCCATATAAAAACGGAGCAGAATGGCTGATTAAAAATTTATACTGAATCTTATGCAAAAAGAAATTGAAATTATAGTAAATATGCCGATTCCAGAGCCGGTCAGTCATGACGGAAAGACGGGCAGTCTGGTCAGAATGATGTCGTTGTTTAAAAAATTTAGCCAACAGGATAAAAAAATTAAATTTACCATTAATACAACCCGCTGGCTGACTGAATATTTTTATAAAGATGGATTATCTGCCGATTACCGAATAATTGAAAGCAGAGTTAGATTTCGGGGAAATACAAGTCTTTTTTTTAAAGCTTTTTTTCTGATAATTAAATTGTTGCTTGCTGCTGGTGTTCCGAGTGCGAAAAAAGAAAATGCGAAGACGGTAATTTATGCGACCTCGGATCTTTTCTGGGAGGTAATCCCAGCCTATTATTATAAAAGCAGAGATCCCGAGGTTGAATGGATCCAGGTTTTGCATCATGTATATCCGGACTGGAAAAAGCGCCCCGGAAACAAAACCGTTAATTTTTTTGGCTATTATTTGCAGAAATTTTCTTTATGTTTAATCAAGAAAAGAGCCGATAAGATTATTTTACTGAATGATTTAATTCGGCAAAATCTTCTAAAGCACGGATTTCATGGAGAAAAGATGCGTGTTTTATCCAACGG
>CAZUWD010000032.1:0-6971 GCA_964624015.1 uncultured Bdellovibrionales bacterium
AGGTTGGCATCGACGCCCTGCGATGTCCGCCTCGGACTCGCAGGGTAATTCACTTCTATTCGCATGTCCCGCATTTGTAACGCGGGTTCGTGACGCGAAGCGGAGCGAAAAACTATGGTTATCGCCAGAAAAATCGCGTTTAATATTGCGGTCAGCAGTATAGTAAAAGTACTGTCAACAGCTTTAGCCCTGGTTTCAATCGGATTCATAACCCGATATCTCGGCAAGGAAGGATTTGGAAATTACGCAACCGTGCTCGCATTTTTGTCTTTTTTTGCCGCCATTGCCGACTTGGGGCTTTATCAGATTTCCACCCGGGAAATTTCCCGCCCCGGAGCGGATGAAAAAAAAATAATAGGAAATATTTTTTCTTTACGACTGGTTTCTGCCACCTTGGTTGTGGTTGCTTCCCCGCTGGTGGCAATGTTGTTTGATTATCCGCAAGAAGTTAAAAAAGGCATCGTGATAGTCGCGGCGTCTTTTTTGTTTTCTTCCGGCTATCAGATTTTAAACGGAGTTTTTCAAAAAAATCTCGCTATGCATAAAGTGGCCTTGTCTGAGTTGGCTGGCAAATGCATGCAAACAGTCATTATAATTACGGCCGTAAAGTCCGATCTCGGTTTTGGCTGGATAATATCATCCCTGCTTTTTTATATGGCTTTAACTTCAGTTGCTGTTTTTCTTTTTTCCCGGAGATATGTTCAGTTTAAAATGGAATTAGATCTTGGTTACTGGAAGAAGTTTTTAAAAGAATCCATGCCGCTGGGCGCGGCCGCCATTATTACTTTTGCTTATTTCAAAACAGACACCATTTTACTGTCAATCATGAAAAATAGCGCTGACGTGGGCATTTATAATGCGGCTTATAAAGTTTTAGAAAACATTACTTTTTTTCCGGCCATGATAATCGGTCTAGTTATGCCGATAATGTCGTACAGTATTTTTTCAGATCCGGAAAAATTCAAGAATATCGCCGACAAAACATTTAAAGTGTTTGCGGTTTTGGTCGTGCCCCTGGTTGTCGGCACACTATTCCTTGCTGACGGCATAATCCGGTTGATAGGCGGAGGCGGATTTGGCGAATCTGCAACAGTACTGCGCATTTTAGTTTTTGCTCTCGGACTTATTTTTTTCGGTCACTTTTTTAACGCAGTTTTAATCGTTAGCAATCTGCAAAGAAAAATGATGTCAATTTTAGCAATAGCGGCCGCAGTAAACATAGTCTTGAACATATTGCTTATTCCGAAATTTTCATATTTAGCTGCAGCCTATGTTTCCGTATTGACGGAACTGATAGTGGTTTTCTTAACCGGATTTTTGACGTTTAAAAAAACAGGATACTCGCCTGGCCTGGATAAAATTTCCAGGATTTTATTATCTGGTGCCGGCATGGCCGCCTTTCTGGCTTTTTTCAATTATTTAAATTTTTATATATTAGCAATAAGCAGCGCAGCCGCCTATTTTATGCTGCTGTGGATCTTTAAAGCAATAAAAAAATCTGAAATCGTCGGCATAATAAGCAAAAGAGGATCGCAAGAATATCCTGGTGGCGCAGCCTTGACTTAAAAAGCAAGACTCTAAATTGTCTTGTTTAAACTTGGAAAAACAGGAAAATCACTTCTAATCATTGAATATGCAAAAATTTCCCGAAATTTTTATAGTAATTCTAAATTACAACGGCCAAAGCTTTCTTTTGAAATGCCTGGCTAGCGTTTTTAAAAATGATTATCCGAATTTTGAAGTGGTTGTAGTTGATAATAATTCCAAAGACGGTTCATTTGAAGCAGCCAAAAAAAGTTTTTCCAAAGCACATTTTATCCGCAATGAGGAAAACATCGGTTTCGCCGCCGGAAATAATATAGGCATTCGATTCGCGCTGGAAAGAATGGCCGACTATGTATTGTTGCTTAATAACGATACGGAAGTCGAAAAAGACTTCCTAAGAAAACTAACTGAGACTGGAGAAAAAAATAAGGAAGCCGGCATTTTGAGTCCGATTATTTTTAACGGGAATAACAAAAAAGTATGGTTTTCCGGAGGGAAAATAAACTGGCTTAAAATGAAAGCCGTGCACGAAAATAGCATCCGGACAGAAGATACCTATGGAACCGAATTCGTTTCCGGGTGTGCAATGCTGATTAAAAAAGAAGTTTTTAAAAAAATCGGGCTGCTGGACGAGGACTTTTTTCTCTATTGGGAGGATGTTGATTTCAGTATTCGGGCCAAGCGTGCCGGCCATAAAAATATGGTTGTTTCCGGCAGTTGGGTTTATCATTTTGAAAAAAGCGCGCAAAACATTAAAAACAAAACTTATTGGCTGGTTGTCTCCGGGTTAATTTTTTTCCGGAAAAACACACCGGCAATGCTGCGACTTTGGATCGCGGCGTATATTTTAATACGGAATATAAAAAACAAATTAGACCTGATTTTCAGGCGCAATGAGCTGGCGCCAACAGTGCAGAAGGCCTATCAGGATTTCAAAAAATTAAAAAAAGAAAGTTGACATTTTCCGCATATGCGGAAAATGTCAACTTTTTCCGTTTCAAAGGAATGGAGAAAAAACTTTCTGTAATAATAGTCAATTACCGGAGCGGGCAATATTTGAATGGCTGTCTCGCTTCTCTTCATAAATATTTAAAAAATGTCAATTTTGAAATCATTATTGTCAATAATGATGAGAAGGAAAGCCTGGAAGGCATAAAAAAGGTTTATCCGGAAATAAAATTGATAAACCACCAAAAAAATATCGGTTTTGGAGCCGGAAACAATTTAGGTGTCAGGGAGGCCGGAGGAGAGATAATACTATTTTTAAATCCCGACACGGAAATTTTAGCGCAAAATATCGACGATATCCTGCGCCGATTCAGAAAAGACAAAAAAATAGCGGTCGTTGGTCCACGCTTGGTTACGGAAAAAGGAGAAACACAATGGTGGTGCGCTGGCAAAGAAATAACTTTCTTGCAAATCATAAAAAATAATATAGGCATAATAGAATGCAAGAAAATTTGGGAAAGCCGGGAAGAAACTTTTTGTGATTGGATTAGTGGCGCGGCTTTCTTTATTAAAAAAGATGTTTTTGAAAACACAGGCGGGTTTGATGAAAAATTTTTTATGTATTTCGAAGAAGTCGATCTTTGTCTTAGAGTAAAAAAAATAAATCGTAAAATACTATATTATCCTAAAGTATCAATTTTGCATAAAGGCGGGAAAAGCTGGAAAAGTTTTTGGAAACAAAAAAAAGAATTTTTCAAATCGTTCGGGCGGTATACTAAAAAAAATTGGCGTTATATGTAAAATGGAAAAAATTCTTTGGCTGATAGCTTCATACATGCCTTTTCAATTCGCGCTTAACCCGGCGCCGGGAGTTGATCTGGCTTCAATCAGAGTTTTAATTTTAATCCTGTTTTTTGTCTGGCTGGCAAAGGGATTGAAAAATAAAAAAATACAAATCAGAAATACCCTGCAAA
This sequence comes from uncultured Bdellovibrionales bacterium, assembly GCA_964624015.1. Taxonomy (GTDB): domain Bacteria; phylum Patescibacteriota; class Minisyncoccia; order Moranbacterales; family UBA2206; genus CAZUWD01. The sequence continues at coordinate 3,468 of CAZUWD010000032.1, forward strand.
CCTGGCTGGTTGCCAGTTTTCTTTTTTTTAACTTTCTTTCGTTTGTTGCGGCGCGAAACACGGACTGGTCGTTGCGTAAACTGGCCTTTCTTTTTTCGGTGTTCCCGGTGTATTTTGTAGTTTCTGATATTATAAATACTCCCGAAAAAGCGCGAAAGATAATCAAAGCGTTAGTTATAAGCGGAACAGCAATCGCGGCTATTGGCATTTTGCAATTTTTCACTCAATTTATTTTCGGTGTAGCCGAGGTTTACCAATTTTGGGCGGACTATGTTGTCGTTCCTTTTTTGGGCGGATCGTTCGGTTTGGCAGTGCTTGAATATCCCAGCTGGCTTGTGAATATTGGGGGCCGAACAGTTTTACGCGCGACAGCCTTTTTCCCCGATCCGCATATGCTTTCTTTTTACCTTGGAATGCTTATTCCTTTTGCTTTCGCAATGGCCGTAAGGGAAAAAGAGAAGTTTTTTTGGATAATTTGCGCGTCAATTTTATTGATCGCCGATCTTTTTTCGTTTTCGCGCGGCGGCTATCTGGGTCTTCTGGCCGGTGTTTTAACGGCCGTCGCCATGTCTTGGAATCAATTAGGAAAAAGGAATAAAATTGCAGTTTCAGCCGCCATTGCTATTCTGGCTATTGTGCTGACTGCGCCCAATCCTTTTTCAAAAAGATTTTTTTCCAGCTTTAATCTTCAGGAAGGATCCAACCAGGGGCGTCTGGTCATGTGGGAAAAAGCCGCAGAAATAATCCAAAAAAAGCCTATTTTAGGAACAGGCATCGGCAATTTTTCTCTGGAAATAAAGCCGACTGCCGGTTATCGGGAGCCTTTTTATGCGCATAATACCTATCTGGATATTGCTGCCGAAACCGGCGTTATCAATATGCTGGTCTGGATTTCTTTGTTGACGGCAGCCATGGCGAATTTTTATAATAAAAGACAAAAAAATGGCATTCTTGCCGCGGGCGCTATAAGTTTGATCATTTTTTCGGCGCATTCAATAGTAGAGACGGCTATTTATTCGCCGGTTGTTCTGACGTTATTTTTAATAATTATAGCAATAAGCAATATCAACAATAAAAATGAAAAAGCATGTTAATTTAGAAAACTTTATCTATTTGACAATTTTTCTTCTGCCGGCTTATTTAATAAAAATAAAAATTTTCGGACTACCAACCAATGCTTTGGAGCTGCTGATGGCAGCAGTAATTATCGTTACCGGCCGAAAACTTGGTTTTGGGATTTTCCTTAAGACGGGCTTGGGGATGGCAATCGGACTGGTGTTTTTCGGATTATTAACTTCGATTTTTATAAGCGGAAATTATGCCGCCGGATTGGGAATTATCAAAAGCTGGTTCGTGCTGCCTTTTTTATTCGCGCTGGCGGTTAAAAATGCCATTCCTGAAGAAAAAAAGGCAAAAGTACACAAAGCATTTTTTATGTCGGCATTGGCAGCAGCTATAATCAGCCTGGCTTATTATTTTGCCGGGGAAACCACTTTTGACGGACGGCTAAAGGGCGTTTTCAATTCGCCCAATTATTTGGCCATGTATCTGGCGCCGGGCATCATTATCGGATTTGTTTGTTTCAAAGGAAATAAAAGGGCGTTTGGCATTGGCTTAGCCATAATAAGCGCGGCTTTTTATTTGACCTATTCTTACGCGGCCTGGCTGGCTGCGGCATGCAGCCTGGCAATATTGCAATTTATTGGAAAACAAAAAAAAGAGCAGGCGCATAAATTTTCGCATATGCAAAAATTCATATCTGCAAAAAAAGTCGCCGCAATAGGAATTTTGGCATTTGCGATGATTGTTTTTTCACAATGGAATAATCAAAAATTTCAGGACTTAAAAAACTTAAACAGCAGATCATCATTTCAGTCACGGATCATGATTTGGAAAGCGAGTTATAAAATTTTACAGGACAATTGGATTTTAGGCGTCGGGCCGGGCAGTTTTCAGGAAAAATATCTGGCATACCAGAAACATTTTCCGCCTTATTTGGAGTGGGCGGTGCCGCATCCGCACAATTTATTCTTGAATTTTTGGCTCTCCGGCGGCCTGATGGCTGCAACAGGTTTCGTTTATCTGATGATGTCATGGTTCAAAAAAATTTGGCGAAAAGAAAAAAACACCATTTGGCTGGCGTCTTTCGGGGTAATATTATATTTTTTGCTGCACGGGCTGGTTGATACGACTTATTTCAAAAATGACTTGGCGCTTATTTTCTGGCTGAACGCCCTTATTTTGCTATAAATCAATGCGGTAAAGCTTGCCGTCGGCGCGGCTGGTGAAAAAAAGAAAACTCTCATCGTTATTAAGAAAAATAGACAAAACGTCAAAAGACTCCTCGATTTTATTCAGTTCTATTATTCGTTCTTTTTCCCCGGTCAGAGTATTGATCTTCCAGAAGGTATCGACAGTTTGGAACTTTCCGGCCAGATAATCATTGGGCAAAACAGCCGTATCCGGAATAGATCCCGGCAGGGCGCAAAAAATGTTTTTATTGTCCCGCGACCAAGCGCACTTGGAAACAAGGGTCGGCATTTCCAGATTGCGGTATTCTCCGCCGCGGTCATTTGTGACAGCGAGTTGCATTTTTGTCCCCCCTCTTTCAGCAGAGTGGCTCACGAGAATTTTGCTGCCGTCGGAGGACCACAGATAATCAGCGCCAAATTTGCCGCTCACCAGAGTTTTTCCTTCTCCGCCAATGACGGGAGCAGAGGAAAAAATTGTTTCAGCGAAAGCATCCGGAGCGTTCCAAAAAGAAACCAGGCCGGTGCGGGGTATCGGCGCGATAACAACATTGCGGTGGGGAATATCTGCTATTTTTTTCCAATCGGTTCCGTCAGGATTAGCTATATTCAGACTCCTTTTATTATCGGTGGAGCTGTAGTATTTATAAAAAATTTTTCCGTTAGTTTGCCAGGCAACCGTATCCAAATTGTCCTTAAGAACGGCCCCCTTGTTTTCACTATAATTAAAATAAGCGAATCTATCCTTGCCCTCCTGAAAATAGCGGGAAATCGCCCTGGTTTTATCCGGCGACCAAAAAACTTCGACCAAGCCGGGTGTTTCCCTGCTGGACACAAGCGTTTTATTTTGCCCGTCCAAATCAACTTTATAAGTCTGCCCTGTTTTCTTTGCATAATATTTTAAACTATTTTCATCCGGGGCCAGGGTGGCGCCGACAACTGCTTCATCGGAAACGGCCCGGATAGACTTGTTTTTTTCCGGCAAAGATGCGGACGGAGCCGGCTGGTCGGCAACTGTTGCTCTCGGCATCTCTGCCGGCTTTTTGAAAGAAAACAGATAAATTCCCCAAAACAAAAAAACAACGGCCAAAAGCAGCGTGGAAGTGATGAAGATTTTCTTGGAAATAATCATAAGAATTCAGTTGTTGTAGCGCGATTTACCCCTTATTGTAAGCGGGGAATGAAATTATTTTTACGGAAACGGCTTGCCGCTTGGGCAAAAACTGAGGCCGAATTCCTGACCAGCGAGAGATGG
>CAZUWD010000033.1:0-6672 GCA_964624015.1 uncultured Bdellovibrionales bacterium
TGCTTGGCAAAAATCCTTTGTAAGCGAAGAAAAAAGCGATAACCAGAAGATTCATCAGGAATATCAAAGCCGAGTTGACCGTGGCCGCCAGGATAATCGTCCAGCGCGGCACATATATTTTGGTGACCAATTGGGCCTTGCTCAAAAGAGAGTTCAGTCCGGCCGAGGTGCCTTCCGAGAAAAAATTAAAAAGCACCAGCGCCACGATAAGCTGGAGGGAATAATATTCGCTGCCCAAAGTGCGCGGATTGAAAATGGACGAAAAGACGAAGTTGAGAACGGTAAACATCAGAAGCGGCTTCAGGAGCGCCCAAATGTAGCCCAAAACGCTTCCCTGGTAGCGCAGCTTGAAATCGGTTTTGGCGAGTACCCAGATAAGTTCGCGGTAATTTTCATGGTGTTTTGCCATACCTAAAAATTATACTAACTTTTGGCCAAAAAAGAAAGTTTCAAGTGATAAATCGGTGTTTAATGGTGTTTAAGCGCGGTCTGGGGCAAATTTCGATCTAGGGCTTTCTGTAGGCCTTGATGATTTTAGCCAGAGAAACGACGACAAAGACAACATAGAAAATGCCAATGATAAAAGCGTCGAAAGCTCCCGAAATCGCGCCGCTGATGCCCATCCCGCCGCCGCCCGGCTGGGAATTAATGAGAAAAGTTATGACGATGACCACCGGCGCGAACCATCGGGCGAAATTCCACCAGGCGCGAAAAACTTCCTCGCGGAGCTTGTAAGTGAGGATGGAGAAAAGGAAAATGAAAGGCAGTGGTAAAAATGGATATACAATTATTTTATAAGCATCTTTGCAAATACCTCTGTACTGACCACAAAAATTGTAAATGAGTGATAATAATAAAATAATAAAAATTCCTCCACCTAGTCCGCTTAAAATTAGCACGCTTTTTTTACTCATTTTTTTGAAAATTATTTGCTTAATACGCGATTTTTAGTTCACCTTCGCCGGTTTCCAGATACGGAATCACCAAGCCCGGCAGTTTTTGCTTAACCGGCCTTTGGTCAGTCTCGCCATCATCTTCGCCGTCATCCAGCGCCAATGGCCTTACCATCAGCAGAGTAATGTTTTTCTTCGGCCGAAAATGGGCTTCGACGGCCATATCTTCGGCGCGGATGTGGGAGGCAAACAGCTTGTAACTTGAGACATCCTTTTCTTTCCTCCATTTGTATTTTAACATAGAATTCAAAAATACAATCTTTTCCTCGTCGTTGTATTTTATAAAATTGATTAAAACGACTTTCCTTTTTTCCGGATTGGATACTTTTTCTACATATTCGAGAACGGTCGTGTTGCCAGCTTGGTCTTTGATAGTCGCCTCGATGACTTTGTCCCTGTTTTGGCTTTTCTTTTGTTTTGGACTTATAATTTCCGCATAGGCAACTGTGGTCGGATTGTCATCGATTCCCTCAATTTTAACCAAGTTGGTGTTTTGATCGAAAGATATTCTGGCTTCGGGCGGAGTTTGGTCTGGTGGCGGCAAAAACACCGTTTCGCCGCTTTTCGGATGAAGCGAGAAATCAATTTGTCGGTCTCCGTCATAATCGATTTGCAACGGCCCGGCGTTTGCGATTGCGCCGTCTGCGACCGTCATTAATGCCTCGGTTTCGGCGGTTGTTGGAATGCCGGCAAAAGCGGTTTCTGCCAGGATCTTGTCGTTTTCCACCTCGCGCATTTCCAAAGTGAACGAGCCTTCCGCCTGTCCGTCGAGCTTCAGCGTATGCGGAACGGAAGCCGGCAGGGAGATAAATTGAACTTCCCCGAATCTTCTGAAGCGGGCGCCGGGGATGTCCGAATTTTGGGCGCCGATTTTGCGGCCTTCGCCATCTTGAACGGAAAGCGCCAGCGGCGAGTGCAGGATGTATTGGAGGCGTTTTTGGGATTTATTGTTTGGTTGTGAATTGCTTATAAATTCAGGCAGCAGTGTTTCTGTTTTTGTTAAAATATTGTTTTTAATTAAATCGCGAAGTTGCGGAATTTCTAAGATATCAGCGTGTTCTATACTACGAACAACTGGAATATTAAAATCATCCAAATCCACCCAAAACCTCTTCACATTTTCTTTCTCACTCATCGCCAGCGCGCTGGGCGCGACCACGGTGCCGTCGCCGCCAATCGACATCTCCGGCGAATATTGCAATTTAGGGCGATAGCCGAGACAATAGCCGCGTTCAACCGCCAGGCATTCCGTGCCAGTCCAGTATTTGATAGAACTCAGCGTTTCCTCGCCGAAACCGGCGATCTGATAGACGGAAATCCCGGCGGGAATTTCCCAATCATCGCTGATATCTTTGTGCGTTTCTTCGGCTTCCGCCAAAAGGCCGGCATTGACTCGGATCGGCGCGGCCGTATCGGAAGAATCAGGCGCGACTTTCTGCGTGTCGTCCAGCAGGAAATTTTTGAATTCCGCGAAATTATTGATTGCTTCGCCGAACTTGCCGATCCAGCCATCGGTTAGTTCGCTGGCTTTGAATGAAATAACCGAAGTTTTTGTTTCACTGCCCTCTCCGGAAAAATATGCTTCCGTCGGTAAAAGCTGATAGGCGCCCGGCATATTTTGCGCCAGCGTCCGGGCGGTTTGCGGCGAGAGAAAAAACGGCAGCCAGTCCGCGGGCAAGCCCTGGTCATAGCCATGAAGCAGTCCGCCGATCGCTTGCGGCGTTCCTGTTTGCGGCACAGCCACCAGCACGATTTTATCGATCAAGCTTTCCGCTTCGGCTCCGAGTTTTTTGGCCAGAGCCTTGGCGACAAGTCCGCCGTTGGAATGGGCGACAATAGTCACCTTGCCGGATTTGGAACCGGCGGCTAATCTTTTTAATTCCCGGATAATATACGGTTCGACAGGTTTTTGCGCGTAAAAAATATGGCCATTTTGGTCGGCATCGCCTCCGGCTAAAATGTCCGCCAGAGACAACCGCCAGTCATACGGCGCCGCCGCGTAGTCGGCAATGATTTTGTCTTCATTCTTCCAATCGTCAAGATCTTCAAGAAAAGATTTGTAAATATTTTTTTGCGCTATCGGGAGAATATTGGCTTCGTCGATGACATCTCTAGTAAAAATATTTTTGTTGAGGCTTTGGCCGCCGCCATCCAGATATAATTTTTCGACATCCGCGTTGCGGTTAGGTTCCCAGAGCTGGTTGTCGCCATCGTAAAGCCGGCTGGCCTCCAGTCCCGGCAAAAAAAGAATGTTAGAAGCGCCGCCATCCGGCAAAAAACTGTGCAGGTGGCCGCTCCAGCCTTCAAGGGTGAAATCGCCGGACAGCCTATCGCCCGTGCCCGAATTTTCTTCGCCTTCGATTTCTGGTCCGTTCGGATCGCCGTACCAGTTATTAATTAGCCTAACCGCCTCCGCGAATGAATCCGGCTCGTAATCATCGTCGTCTGCGTATTTTTTGGCATAAGAAATTACAGCATTGCCTTGCCGATTGTCGCCGAAATTGGAATTGACAATTTCCAGGCCGCCGGCCGGTTCCCCCAGCTTTCCACGTATCCGATGTTGGCCGAAACATCAACATAGTGATTGGCGATAAAGCTTGAATTTTCAATTCTGACTTGGCCGTCATCCAACTTGAACGCCGGCACCGTAACTTCGGAATAGCAGCCTTGCTGCGGACGATTGATTCCCATTTCCCGAAATTCGACATAGTTAAAAATCGACGGTTCCATTCCATAAAGCCGCGAGTAGTCCTGAAATTCAATTTGCCCCGAGGAATAGGGGCAATAGACAGCGCAATCGCCGCCCCAGCCGCCGTTTTCTTCAGAATCGCCCGAAGCCCCCATCGGCACGCCTTCCGCCGAACAGCCTTCAGGCAAAATTGGATGAGCCTTGGTGAAAACTATTTTTTTCTGCGGCGTGCCGTTGGCGACGATCCGGCCGAGAGAAACTTGGATCTTGAACGCTGCGACCGTAGTGCCGGGCTCGATCGTCAGCGTGGCGCCGTCGGCCACAATGACCGGCTTTTTCGGATCGCTGAAAACGACATTCCCGCTCCAAGTTTCATCCTCGCAAATCACTTCCGAAGTAGCGCATTCCTCCGCCGGCCATTTTTCCTCTTCGGAAATGTCCAAAGCGGCTTGCGCGGCTTGATACAGTGAAAGAAAAATTATTATCCCGGAAATCGTCGTTAACCCAAAGAATTTTTTTAGTGCCATCATACTTTTTGTTATTTTATTGATAATCATATGTAAATGTAAATAAGTTGAAACACTACCGTAATAAATATTGCGGTAGTGGCTATCTCTTGTTGATTAAATTAGATAAAAGATAGTGCAGAGGGTATTTTTTTCGCATTCGCTTGTTAGAAAATGGAGCATATCCATATTTTTCGAAATTGCTTTTTTCGGGATATTTCTTCTTATACTCCGCTATCATTTTGCGGTATCCGCCAAAGCCATTATTGAGCCATTTTTCTACCTGGCTGATATTCAGCGGCCCGACTTTTAATTTTTTCCGGATAAATTCATAAGTATGCCCCTCCAATAGCATCTTGGCGATTTGGATGCGACGGGATATCATTGCAATCTCACTTAAAGACAGTAAATCTTTAAAAAAATTTTTGACGTCATCACGCGTCTTTAACAAGGAGATTATTGAATAAAAATCTCCCAAATATTTTTTCTTTTCGCTTTCGCTAAGTTCATGATATGTTACTTTTCCTGGCATTGTTTTGATATCGTAATACTTATTACAGTATTAGATTGGTATGAATTATAAAATATGAACGATACCGGCCAGGGGCCGCTCTCGACAATAATTATCTTCAGTGATGGTTATCTGCTCCATTCCCGCCGCCCGGAAATTTTTCAAGCTAAAGGCGGAAAATTGAAAAGGAGAAACAGCAAAAGCGAAAACAATTTAGATGTTTCCGGGAAACATTTTGTTTGGGATTCTGGCTTTGATGCGGCTTGGATTCGTGACAGATTAATTGACGAGAATTTTGTGCCTGTCATTAAGCCTGGAGTAATTCTGCGAAAAAACAAGACAAGGACGAATGAAATTTTGGATGAATTTGAACCTCAAAAATACATTTACAAAGGACGGGTGGTGAACGAGAGAACTTTCGCCTGGGAGGATACCTGCCGCAAACTAACTACCCGCTACGAAAAACTAAATTGCACCTTCAATGGATTCCGTTATTTGGCCTATGCGATGATTAACTTTCGCTGGCTGTTTGGGAAAAATCTGTGATTATTGGGTATGAGTTAGAATTTCTTTCAGTTTAGCACAAGTTTTCGTTTTCCCGAATTTTTCAAACGCCCGTTTCCCGCCAAACTTATCCACACCCCCCACCTTGCCAAAAGACTCCGGGGGGGTATTATATGATCATCAACCAACTTTAAAAAACAAAACAAAACCATATGAAACAAAAAATCCAAAACTTCTTCAAAGAGATAGGCATCATCTCTTTCTCACTCACTCTATCCCTTGTCGCCTTTATGGGCTATTCCATAGCCAAAGGTTGGGTCGAACCGACAACCGCCCCTCCCGGCGGCAACCTGGGAGCGCCGATAAACACCAGCGGTTTTGCGCAACTCAAAAGCGGAGCTTTGGGCGTAGACGGCCTCCTTGCAACCAGAGGAGGCTTGGCGGTCGGGACAGTGGATGCAAGCTCTTTGATTCTCAATGGCATTCGTTCCCAGGGAGACATCTGCACGAATGCGGGCAGGGGGAAGTGTTTGAGTTCATCTGGATCAACCGTTAAATATAATTTATCTCAATTCGTGTGGTGGGGGGGAATAGAACCGCCGGTTTATAGCTATACTTTTACCGCCCAAAAAAGCGGTCGGGTCATAATTTTAGCAAAAGGAGATATCGCTGGTTATAGAGCGGGGGAAGCATATTATGATCTTGCAATTGACGGAACATTAGCTGATCGCGCGCGTTCTAATGTATGGAATAATCATGCTGGCAGTAGGTCATTTTCTCTTATGGGAGAATATACTGTTGTTAATAATGCAACTTATACAGTAACCATAAGGTGTAGTATTAATAATGAAGTAATGTATTATCCTAGGGTGCTAGTTTTGTATTCAGATTAAAATTATGAGGCGGCTTTCTTTTTGTGTTAGAATCAGTTGGCGTGCATAAAATAATTTTTCTGTAAAATTTTATTTTTGTTTTTTAATTCTGTCTGAATCTTAACATCATTGCTTAAAAAGCAACAGGTCTAATATTAAACAAAACGGAAAGTGTTATGAGGGATAAAAAACATTTTTTTGAAAAAGTATATAATAATTAAAAGAATAAGAGCAAGGAATAGAAAAATAATTATAACATTTAGATTCCCACTTGGACTTGACCAAAACATACTTTTTTATCCGCTAATTTTTGCAAAATTAAATTTGCCGAAATTGCGGAATTTTTTAAAAAAAACCGGAAGACAAAATTGCCCCCCCGGTGTTTTTATTGTAGCACGAATTTCCTGAATGCCGAATTATTTTTAAAGATTATTAGCAATTTTTCAAGCCTAAAAAACCGGCTTTTTTCCGGCGTATTATGGCCCGGCAGATTTTATGCATTCTTTCAGATAATCATAATATTCCGTGTTGTGGCTGTTTTTTACAGTGTAGTCGCGCAAAACTTTTTCCCGCGCTTTTTTCCGCACCGGCCCGGCGCAATTATCCTGATGCCATTGAAAACGGACCGCGTAGTCGG
>CAZUWD010000034.1:0-6599 GCA_964624015.1 uncultured Bdellovibrionales bacterium
ATTTAAAAAGATGAACGAGCTTTGAAATATTTCTATTTTTATACTTGGCGGCAATGATCAGGGCATCCAGCGGCGGCCGGCTCTTTTTGCAATAATTGCACAATTTGCCGCTTGCCGTAATTAATTTTTCGCATTGAGGACAGACCTGAAAAGCCAGCAAATTTATTGTTTGAAAACAATCTTCGCAAATGAAAAGACCTTCCTTTTGCCGGCAGGAAACGCAGAAAACGGGAAAGAGAGTGTCCAAAAAAATATTTCTCGCTTTTTTAAAAAATTTTGCAGCTGATTTAGCCATAGGTGAGTCACCGGACAGCGGTTTTAAAAAATTCTGAAAAATAATCATTCGGGCTGATAATCATACGCCAAAACTGCCCGAAGATAAAGGCGACCAGCCAAACATGCAAACACACGGTATTTTTCAGCGGCTATTTCTGCTTAAGTTTAGCACCAAAACGCGCCTGGATATGTGGATAACTTTTTTAAGTGGTTATTTGGACAAAAATATGTTATAATAACAAAACAAACAAATTGTTTTGAGCTTCTCTTTTTTTGCCGTTATTGCGCAGGCGTGAATCCGGCAAAAAGGCCGCAAGCCGCGAAACCGGATTTTCGTTTTCACGGGAAACAATGGCAGCTTAAATTTTGCCGGAACAGCAGGCTGGCTCAAAATAATTTTAAAGGAAATAAAAACAAAAAAGCAATGTTTGGATTTGGAAAAAACATTTTCCTTGGCGTTGATATAGGAACCTCAATCATCAAGGTGGTTGAAATAAAAGTAAGCGGAGGAAAGCCTTTGCTTTCAAATTATGCCTGGATGAGCCTGGGAAACCTGGAAATGGATTCAAAAAACGCGTCTTTTGAAACCGCTGCGGCTGAATGCCTGAAGCAAATAATAAAAAAAGGCAAATTCAAAGGCAGAAAAGTTTTTGCTTCGCTGCCGTCTTTTGGAGGGCTGATCACTATGATTGAATTTCCGGCGATGGACGAGAAAGACTTTGAGCAGGCGATCCGCTTTGAAGCGCACAAATATATTCCGACTTCCCTGGATGACGTAGTTTTAAGTTGGGATATTGTCGGCAGTAAATCTGCGGAAAGCACAATCCGCAAAGCCGGCGAAGTAATTGCGGCAAATGCCAGTGCGGAAAAAGACAGAGGAGAAAAAAATCAGGTTTTGATGGTAGCGGCGCCTAAAAATCGCGTGGCTAAATATGAGCAACTGATTAAAAAAGCCGGACTGGAAATCGGTTCGATTGAAATAGAAAGCTTTGCCATCGTCCGGTCGCTGATCGGAAACGATCCGGGAAATTTCGTCGTGGTGGATATCGGTTCGCGGGTTTGTAATATTATCCTGGTGGAAAAAGGCATTGTTAAAGTCAACCGCAATATTGACGCCGGCGGGCGCGACATAACCCGCGCGATTTCCCGCAGTATGGGTGTGGATGAAGAAAGGGCCGAAAAATTAAAAGTTTCCGGAAAGGATTTTTTCAGCCGGGAGTCAAGTATTATTTTTCCCGTTTTGGAAATGATAAAAGGCGAAGTCGAAAGAGTTTTGAGCGTTTATTATAAAAATGAAGCGGACAGAAAGATTGACGCGATTATTCTTTCGGGAGGAACAGCGTCTTTTCTTGGAATCGAGAAATACTTTTCCGATGCCTTAGGCATTCGAACTATCACAGGAAATCCTTTGAGCCGGATTGAATATGACAAGCAGCTGGAATCCGCGCTGGTTTCAGCGAGGGGGCAGTGGTCGGTCGGCATCGGACTGGCGCTCAAGGGAGTGGAGGAGCATTTGAGAAAATAATAAATAGCTAATCGCTAAATACGCGAATCAATCGCTAACTTTTCGGAAATATTCGAAAAAATCAGCAATTGATTCAAAGTTAAATTATGGTCAATATAAATCTAACTACCGGCGGGAGCCAGGGGCGCGGTGAAATTCCGTATAAAAGCGGAATTTTGGCAGTTGCGGCGATCTTTATTGTTACGCTGGCCGTCTACGGAGGCATCTATCTGTATAAAGAAAGCCTGGTTAAAAAAGTCGCGGCAACCGCCAATGAATATGCTGTCGAGAGAAACAACTTCACAAGCAAAAATGAAAATAAAGAAGTTATGGATTTTCAAAATCGCTTGCTGATTGCCGGGGAGTTGCTGGCGGAAAAAAACGCAGGACTTGCCGCCTTGGCCGAAATGGAAAAAACCGTTGTTCCGGGAGCTTATCTTACCTCCTTCGAATTCAACAAAGAAGAAAAAAATTTGAAAATCAGAGGCTTGGCGGACAGTTTCGGCATAGTTTCCAGGCAGTTGCTAAGCTTTAAGAAGTCGGGATTTTTTTCCCGGGTGGCAGCCGGCGACAATTTTTTGTCTGAAGGCGGCAAGGTGGATTTTTCCATGGAATTAAAAGTAAAATAAATTTTTAAATTCAACTCCGGTCGTTGCTTTTCAGATAAAAGCAATGGCGGGAGCTTCAATGGAGTGAAAGTAAAAATACTAATAGTTCCGCTGTTGATATCCATAATGATCGGGATTGTGATTTGGCTCATTGCTCCCGATTATTTCGCCATGCAGGATGCCAGGAAAAACCTGAAAGCAGAGCAGGATAAATTAAGAAATATAAAAGAAAAAAGCGTCAAGGCGGCCAGTTTGAAAGCGGAGCTGGCGCAGGTTTCCGATCAAGTTGATATCGTTCTGAAATATGTGCCGCCTGCCAAACAGGAAGAGGAAATGATAAACAGCCTGTACTCGCTGGCGACAGCGGAGGGATTATCGGTTTCCAAGCTCTCGGTTATGCCGGAAGAAAAGAAATTTGCGCCGATTCCGGCGGTCGAGCCGGTTGAAGCCGGAGCCGCATTAGAAGCGGGTCTGGCGGCTGTTCCGGCCAAGCCAGTTCCCGAAAATTTTCAAATCAACATGATTGTAAGCGGCAATTATGAGAAAATCAGAGCTTTTTTTAACAAGCTTTCCAAACTCCGGAGATTTAATAACGCTGCATCCCTGAAAATAGCGGAAGCCAAGACTTCACGGTCAGGGGAGAGTCCGGCTCCGGCTGATGCTTTGCAAGCCGAGTTGTTTCTGGATTTTAAATATTTCAAGAAAGACAATCCGGCCGGAGTAAATGCTGACAGCAATATCTTTGCCAGCGGAAAATTCGATATGAGTGCGGTTAGTGATATCCGCAGCGGGATGGATACGGAAATTCTGGGCATAGTTATTGATTCAGCCGGCAAAAACAACCCGTTTTCTCCCTGATTTTTAAAAAACCGCGGCGCGGATTTTGGAGAGATGTTTTCCGGACGGCGCGAATCCATAAAAGTATGAATATCGGCTTAAAAACGAAAAAAAACGGGCAAAATTTTGCCGGCAATGATGTTTCCGAAGAAAATGCAGAAGCATCGGAAATCGGGATTTTACGCAAGGCTCCGAAAAATATCGCGGAAGGCGTGATCAATTTGATTCCGGCGGAAGTGGCGGAAAAAAATCAGGTGGTGGCTTTTGAGCGAAGCGGCAATTTGGTCAAGATAGCCATGCTTGATCCGCAAAACATTGATGTTCTCAATCTGCTGCGTTTTATCGGAGAAAAAGAAAAAGTTGAATTTAAAATTTATATCGCCAGCCCGGAAATTATCGGAGAAATGCTGAAATATTACACCGGACCAACGGAAATGGTCAGGGAGGCAGTCGCGTCTTTCAAGGGCGATACGGTTTTGTCGGAAACCGAAAATGAAGAAAAAAGGAAAAACCGCGAAGAAATTTTGGCGGACGCCCCGGTCACCAAGCTGGTTGAAGTCATTATCAGCCATGCGGTCGAAGGGCGCGCCAGCGACATTCATATAGAACCGATGGATAATGGCTACCGCGTGCGATTCCGGGTTGACGGAGTTTTGCATGTGAGCTTGCTTCTGCCCAAAGAAATCGGCCCGGTGGTAATTTCCCGCGTAAAAATTCTGGCTGATTTGAAAATCGACGAAAAAAGAAAGCCGCAGGACGGGCGTTTTAAGCTGATAAGCGGCGGCAAGGAGATAGATTTTCGCGTTTCCACCCTGCCGGTGATTGACGGAGAAAAAGTGGCACTGCGCATTTTAGACAAAAAAGAGGGCGTTTCCAGTATTGAAAAACTGGGCATGCTGGGATCGGCCCGCGACAATATGGAACTGGCCATCCGGGAAACCTACGGAATGATTTTAATAACCGGGCCGACCGGTTCGGGAAAATCAACGACGCTGTACGCTCTTCTCAAAATATTGAACGGCGAAGAAAGAAACATTATCACATTGGAAGATCCGATAGAATATAATATTGAAGGACTGAATCAGAGCCAGATCAAGCCGGAAATCGGATACACATTTGCCTCGGGATTGCGGACTATTTTGCGCCAGGATCCGAATATTATAATGGTGGGCGAAATCAGGGATTCAGAAACGGCGGAACTGGCGGTTCACGCGGCTCTGACCGGACATCTGATGTTTTCGACGCTTCACACCAACACAGCCATTGGCGCCATCCCCCGGCTTATTGATATGGGCATTGAACCCTTTCTGCTTTCTTCCGCTTTGCGGATGGTGGTAGCGCAAAGATTGGTCAGGAAAATTTGTGAAAAATGCAAAAAAGAGAAAAAAATATCGCCGGTTACCCGGGAAAAGATTCTGGAAGAAATAAAAAATATTTCCCCTGATGAGCTGCAAAAATACAAACTGGACTTGAACGCCGGCGCCAAATTTTTCCATGGGAAAGGCTGCGACGATTGCTCCGGAACGGGACTCAAGGGGCGGATCGCAATTTATGAAGTAGTGCCGGTGGTGGATGCGATGAAAAATATTATTGAAGAAAAACGCGGCAATGAAAGTATGCTGCGGGAAGAAAGGGACCGCAAAAAGATTCTGACAATCAGGCAGGATGGCATTCTGAAAGCGCTTATGGGGCTAACATCGCTGGAGGAAGTGGAAAGAGTTACTGAGGGAAAGATCGGACTGGAAGAAGAAGACATATAGCCCGGTTTTTATTTTCTAATTTTCTAAATTTCTAATTTATGGGCGTAAAAGTAATGGTGGTGGAAGACGATGTGTTTGTGATGGATATTTACAGGACAAAACTGACGCAGGAAGGTTTTGAAGTGATTGAAGCCGGCAATGGAGTCGAGGCTTTGAAAAAACTCAAGAATGAAAACCCGCGCCTGGTTCTGCTGGACATCCTGATGCCGTATATGAGCGGTTTGGAAGTTTTGCAAAAAATGAAACAGGACGAAAAGTTGAAAAGCATACCTGTGATCTTGCTGACCAATCTGAGCCAGAAAGAGGAAATTGACCAGGGCATGGAAATGGGCGCCGCTGATTATCTGATTAAATCCCATTTTACCCCTTCGGAAGTTATGGAGAAAGTGCGCCAGATTCTGAAAAGCGAAAGTTAGTTTAGTTATAATTTGATTCTAAAAATTTTTTAATCCCGCTTTTTTTTGGAACCAAGGAAAAGTCCGGGAGCAAAACCGGTGTGCATGCGGAACAAAGAATAAAAAATTTACTGCGGATGGTAGCCCAGCAAAACGCGTCTGATCTGCACTTGTCGGTCGGACGCTATCCAACCATACGCCTGGACGGGCGGCTTTTGCCTTTGAGCCAGGACAGTATTTTAATACCTGAAGAAATTAAAGCGATGTCGGAAGTGATTTTAAACGAAGAAAATAAAAAAAAGCTGATTGCCGAAGGGCAGGCAGATTTTTCCTATAACTTTGAAAACAAAGCCCGCTTCCGGGTCAACGCTTTTTTCCAGCAGGGATATTTAAGCGTCGCCTTCCGGATGATTTCCCGGGAAATCCGTACCTTGAGCCAGTTAAATATTCCGGAATTTTTGTATAATTTCACCAAATACGCGCAACGACTGGTTTTGGTGGTCGGTCCGGTGGGGCACGGCAAATCCACGACGCTGGCGGCGCTTATCAATGAAATCAATCATACGCAGGAAAAGCACATTATAACTATCGAAGATCCGATCGAATACATTTATGAACAGGACAAATGCATCATCAATCAGCGCGAAGTTTATCAGGACACCCAGTCTTTTCAGGCCGCGCTCAAAGCCGTTTTCCGCGAAGATGCCAATGTGGTGCTGGTGGGGGAGTTGCGCGATCTGGATTCCATCGCCACGGCCATGACGGCAGCTGAAACCGGACATTTGATTTTCGCAACGCTGCATACCAACGATTCTCCGCAAACAATCGATCGCATTATTGACGTTTTTCCTTCCCATCAGCAGAACCAGGTGCGGTCGCAGCTGGCCAATACTCTTTTGGGAGTCGTTTCACAGAGGCTTATTCCCAAAATTGACGGCGGAAGGATTCCGTCTATGGAAATAATGATAAAAAACCACGCAGTGGAAAATCTGATCCGCGAAGGCAAGACTTATCAAATTGACAATGTTGTTGAGACCAGCGCCGATCAGGGGATGGTGACGATGGACAAATCACTGGCTGAGCTGGTGAAGCGTGGCATTGTGGCGGTGGATAATGCGATGGCCTATGCCAAAGATGTTAAAAATTTTCAAAATTTGTTATAATAAAAAAGTAAAGAGCTCATACCCGATTATTTCAAAATAGTGTCATGCTGAACTTG
>CAZUWD010000035.1:0-6441 GCA_964624015.1 uncultured Bdellovibrionales bacterium
CACTACCTTATTAGGTATAATGGTAAAATATCTTTTGTGTCCATATGTGCCTGCCAGCAGACAGGGATATATGAAAATCTCTTTCGCCTTGCCAAACTGCAACGCTTCACTACCATATATCATCATATCGATATAAGGTAGTATTATTTTGTGAGGGTACTTTTTAAATCATTCAGTTGCCTGGCCACGCTGCCATCCAGAATTTCATCCCCGACTCGGATAATGATTCCTCCTTTGATTTTTTCATCAATCTTTTCTTGCAGAATAACTTTCTTGGCTTGATATTTTTCTTTGATAAAATTCTCGACTTTATGAGTATCAACTTTTCGGCTAATAATCATTTCTGCTTCTATAATTCCATTCTCGCGATTATGTAATTCTCCAAATTTCTCGATGATTTTCGGCAACAATTTTGCTTGACGTTTTTTTGACAGTAATTTCATGAAATTATTAACTATACCATCAATTTCTGACTTGGATTTATCCACTGTTAACTCATATAAACTTTTTGAATATTGCGCAATAGATATCTTCATTTATATTGCAATGTGTTAGAATTTTAACCCGTGAAATCGTTAATAAACTAATTCTTTAATGATTTGTCTATGAGCTCCTTATCCTTCCTGCTATCCACTTTCTCGCCAATAATCTTCTCTGTAGCCGCGACTACCAGCCCCGCCACTTCTGACTTTATTTCAACAAGCATCTTGTTTTTTTCTTCTGCAATCTTCTTTTCCGCGTCAGACATAATTTTTTCCGCCTGCGCCTTGGCAGCAAGCGCGATTTCTTCCTGGCTTTTTTTAGCCTGTTCTTCGGCTTTCATGATAATCGCTTGCGCTTCTTCGCGCGCTTTTTTCAAAACTTCTTTTTCCTTCTGTGTTATTTCTTGTAATTTTTTCTGTGTTTCTTCTGCATCCTTCAATCCTTTTTCAATTTTCTTCGTCCGCTCATTTAGAGCTCTCAAAACCGGTTTGTAGGCAAACTTGTAAAGCACCAAAAAAACAATGGCAAAATTAACCAGCTGGGCAATAATCAGCTTAATATCAATGTGAAATGTTTTAATGAGTTCTTCCATTTGCCCTGTTAAATAAGAGTTGAGCCTATGTTTATAGACGCAGCTTATTTGTATTAATAATTCGTAAACTATTTTTAAATCCACCTTGTTTTTGCCTCAAATCTTATCTCACTTTAGCGGGATTATTTAACAGGGTGAATTTTAAATTTAATAATCTTATCCCAGCGCCCTTAAAGGAGCTGGGAAAAATCACTATTTGATCGAAAACGCAATCACCAGCGCGTAGATAGCAATGGCTTCGGCAAACGCTGCCGCCAAAAGCATCGGCACCAGAATCTTGCCGGTCGCTTCCGGATTCCGTCCAATTGATTCCATGGCTTTGGCGCCGATCATGCCGATGCCAATGCCCGGACCAATAGCTCCAAGGCCGATAGCCAGCGCTTTAGCCAGCATAGTCAAGTCAACTGCTTCCATAAATTTATACGACTCGCATCGGCCATATTTTCTCTCTGCGGGAATATGGGCGATGCAAACTTAAAAAAATTAATTAACATTCACAAATCATAGGATTTGTAATTGTGGATTAATGCTCTTCTGCCGTCGTCGCAATCGTCAAAAAAACAAGAGTCAGCATTGAAAAAATGAGCGCTTGTATGAGTCCTACAATAATTTCCAAAAACATAAACGGGATCGGCAAAACATAGGCGAAAATCGCCATCATTGAAGCCAAAAGCACTTCGCCCGCAAAAATATTGCCAAACAACCGAAATGAGAGCGAAGCCACTTTGGCTATCTCGCCGATAATTTCCACGATACCCACAAAAGCCTTGATTGGATTAACCAGCACGACCGAAGCATCCTTTCTGATTTTTCCCGGAATTTCAGCAAAAACTTTAATATTGAAAAATTTGTTCAAGTGGCGCCAGATGCCGACAACTAAAACTCCAAAAATATGTGATAAAATCACGGCAAAAAGCGACAGAGCCAGTGTCGTATTAAGATCTGCCGTTGCTCCCCGCAGAAGCGGCACAAAAACTTTACCGTGTTCACCGCTTTCAATGAAGCCGACGGTGCCGACACCAGGCAAAAGCCCCAGCCAGTTGTTAATAAGCAAAAAAAGAAAAAGTGTGAGCACAATCGGCAAGAATTTTTCCGTTTTTTTGCGATCGCCGGTCACACTATCGGAAAGTTTCAGGGATTCTTCCAGAATTATTTCAAAAATATTTTGAACGCCTCTGGGAATTTTGGCAATTTTTTTTCCGACAAAAACAAAAAAAACCACTAGAATGGCCACCGTAATCCAGCTGTTAAGCAAAGAATTAGTAATGTTAAAATTTCCGATATGGAAAACCGGTTCGGCGAACAAAGTCGCCTCATGAGACACCTCCTGATTGTTTTTAGTTGTCGCCGCTTCTGCTGGCATAAATGCAATCGAGCCCGAAATTCGGATATCGAAATTCAAAGCAATATTTAAACTTTCAAATATTCAAAACTTTTAAAAATTTCATTGTTTTGGACTTATTGCGGGTTTTGTATTCCGGATTTTTTATTTTCATTTTCTATTTTCTTTATCTCCCTGACCGTATCTCTTGCCATCCCGATCATTGAAAAAACAAAGGCGACTCCGACACTCAACAAAAACAGCCACGGTTCCGTGTTGTATTTCTTGTCCAGCCACTTGCCAATAATCAACGCCAGAATAATAGGGCCGATTATCCAGCCGGAAAGCCGGAAAAATATAACGATTGCCGGCTGCCACCAGGGCATTTCGGACTTTTTTTTATCTTCTTCTTCTGAAAAATTATTTCCGGATAACATTAGATATTTTCTCCTAATTTTCCAAAAAAGTCAATCTTGGAAAATTTTTTATATTTTAAATATTTTTTTGGCATTCCTGCTTGTTATTTTCACTATTTCTTTTGTAGAAATTTGCTTTATTTCAGCAATTTTTTCCGCCACCAACTTTAACATTGCCGGCTCATTGCGCTCTCCCTTATGCGGCACAGGCGTCAAATATGGGCAATCCGTTTCCAAAACAATATTTTCCAAATCAATTTCCTTGATCAGCCGGTCGTATGATTCGGAATAAGTAATCACCCCATTGAGTCCGATTTTGTAGCCGAGTTCGATAAATTTTTTGGCGGTTTTGTAGCCGCCGCAAAAACTATGGATAACGCCTAGTTTTTTAACCGGATTAATGGCTAAAATTCCCAACAAATCATCATATGCCTTCCCTTCTGATATATTTCCCCAACAGCGGCTTTTCTATTTCATTGGCCATTTTTATAAACTGCAAGAATATTTCTTTTTGTTTTTTCTTTAACTCTTCAATATTATCCCCTTCTTCGAAATGATGATAATCCAAGCCGACTTCGCCAATCGCCACGACTTTCGCATCTTTTGCCAATTCCAAATATTTTTCATAATCAAAAACCTCTCCGCTGGTTTTGATTTCCTGCGGCGTGAGTTCCCAGCTGTCCTGGTATTCGAAAGTTCTGGCTTTGAGTTGGATTGGATGAAGTCCGACTGCCGCATATACGCCATTTTCATATTTCTGCGCCATTTCTACCGCCCGCTTGCTTGTCGAATATTGCGAACCGACATTTACAACAAAAACTCCCTCGGCAAGAGAGCGCTTTAAAACTTCATCCGCATCGTTTTTATATGCGTTGAAATTTACATGGGCGTGAGTGTCAATCATCATAAAAAAATTCGCTTTGCCTGATCTTCAAAACAAATATCGCGCTTCTACCATATATAACCGAATGGTAGAATTTATTTGATGCGCTGAAACAAAGGCTCGATCTTTCCGGTCTCCAGCGCTTTTTTGATTTTTTCTGAAGTTTCCGGCAAAAACGGGATTAACAAATACGAAATTTGTGACAAATCATTAATGAGCTTCTGCATCACTTCTTTAAGTTTAGCTTCATCCGATTTTACCAGTTCCCAGGGCTTGTTATCATCAATAAATTTGTTGGCATTTCTAATTATACCCCAAATATATCCCAGCGCCTGTCCTAATTCCATTTTTTCAACCGCATCCCTAAGGCCGGGCTTTGGGAAATCCGAAAGCCCGGCCTTAGGCAAGTCCTCCAGCTTTTCAGAAAGCTTAATCACTCGCGAAACCAGATTTCCCAGTCCATTCGCGAGATCGGCATTGTATTTTTCTATAAACTTTTCCCAACTGACATCCATGTCCTCCCCAAAATTGCCATAGCTCAAAAGCAAATATCTCGTACCATCAATGCCAAATTTTTGAATCATTTCAAAGGGAGAGATAATATTTCCCAGGCTTTTGCTCATTTTCTGTCCATTAACTCCGATAAAGCCGTTAATAAAAATCTGTTTTGAACTTGGCAAGCCGGCCGAAAAAAGCATAGCCTGCCACATCGCTGACTGTTGGCGCAAATTGTCTTTGCCGGCTAGCTGCACCACTGGCCACCATTTTTCAAATTTTTCCATATCATGCGGCCATCCGATTGCCGATGCATAATTGACCAGGGCATCAAACCAGACATACATTACATGCTCCGGATCGCCAGGGACCGGAACGCCCCATGGCATTTTATTCTTAAATCTGGATATGGAAAAATCTTCCAGTCCGCTCTCCACGAATCTTTTTATTTCATTCAGTCTTTTTTTAGGCAAAACAAATTCCGGATTGTTTTCATACAGATTCAGCAGCTGCTGCTGATACTTTGACCAGCGGAAAAAATAATTTTCTTCTTCGATGATTTCTATTTCAATATTGGGATGAATCGGACACTTGCCATCGATTAATTCTGAATCAGTTTTTTTCAACTCACAACCAACGCAGTATTTAATTCTGTATATTTTTTTGTATATATCGCCATTGCTGTCGCATTTTTTCCAAAACTCCTGCGCGGCCTGAATGTGTTTTTCATCGGTCGTGCGAATAAAATTATCGAAGCTTAAATTTAAAGCGTTTTTCAATTCAACAAATCTTTCCGCGCTGTCGTCACAATATTTCTGCACTTCAATTCCCAGCTCTTCCGCTTTTCTGAAGATTTTAAGCCCGTGCTCGTCAGTCCCGGTATTGAAAAAAACTTCATTTCCCGATTGCCGGTTAAACCGCGCCCAGACATCAGCTTGCAAAATTTCCAGCGCAAAGCCAATATGCGGTTCGGCATTGACATAAGGCAAGGTAGTCGTTATATAAAATTTTCCGCCTTGGGCGGATCCGCCTTGGGCGGAATTTTCATTTGTCATAATTTAGTAAACAATAATTACGAATTCGCCTTTAATTTTACCGGGATTTTTTTCAAAATAATCCAGGGCTTCGCAGGCCTGGCCGCGCACGATTTCCTCAAAAACTTTTGTCAATTCCCGCCCAATAATCACCTGCAGTTCATTAAGCGCCTTAAGCGCCTTAAGTATCCTGTGAGGCGACTCATAGAATATTACCGGCAAGCCCTGTTCGACCATTTTCCCAACTTCCCGGAAAAAAGTTTCCCGTCCTTTTTTGTGTGGCGGAAATCCGAGAAAAAAAAATTTCTGCATATCGATACCGGCAACACTTGCCAGCGCCGTCAATGCCGATGCTCCCGGAATCGGAACAATTTTAATATTTTCCAAAAGTGCCGCTTCGACCAGCCTGTTGCCAGGATCAGAAATTCCCGGCGTGCCGGCATCCGTCACCAGCGCTACATTCTTCCCGCTTTTTAAAGCTTCCATTATTTGGTTTAGTTTAGGCAGTTTTGAATGCTGGAAAAAACTGACAGTTGGCTTTTTGATGCCACAGCGATTGAGCAACTTTTGGGTTACTCGCGTATCTTCGCAGGCGATCAGATCAGCCCTTTTCAGCGTTTCCACTGCCCGTAAAGTAATGTCGCTCAAATTGCCAATGGGTGTTGCCACAACATATAATGTGCCTGTCATAAATTTTGCATTATTTTTCCGCTTGTTTTGCAAACAAATCTCCTACAAAAACACCGATGGCGGTCGCAACGGGAATTGCCAGGATCGCACCTAGGATTCCGCCAAGCTTAAGCCCGATAAGTAAAGCCAGAATGACCGCAATTGGATTAAGCCCGACTGCCCGCCGCATCACTTGGGGAACAATGACATGATTTTCAAACTGCTGGACCAGAAAAAAAAGCAGGAGGACCATAAAGCCGGTAAAGGGAGAAACAAAAAAACCGGCAATGACGGCAGGAATTGCCGAAATAATTGGCCCGATAAAAGGCACGACCTCCATAATCCCCGCAAAAAAAGCCAGCGATAAAGCATATGGAACACCCAATATCAGGAGTTCCCGCATAATCCAAGACGAAAATTATAAGCATTAGAAAAAACTGCCCCAGAGCCCAGCGGCCGATTTTTCTTTGGATGCGCAGTTCCAGGGAACCGGCGTATTCCTTGTGTTTCTCCGGAGTGATTGAAACAATAAAATTTTTTATGCCGTC
>CAZUWD010000036.1:0-6337 GCA_964624015.1 uncultured Bdellovibrionales bacterium
TGGGGGGAGATTTAAATTTATGCCGGAACTTCCCGAAGTTCAAACAATTATTTCTGATCTGAACAAAAAAATAAAGGGCGATAGCATCGCCGATTTTTGGAGTGACTGGCCAAAAGCCATCAAGCGGAAAACGCTCAAAGAATTTCAGCGCGAGATAAAAAATCGCAAAATTTTAGGCGCACGCCGGATCGGCAAAAATATTTTCATTGATTTGTCCGGCGGGAAAACTTTGTATATCCACCTGAAAATGACCGGGCACTTGCTTATAAAGTCTGAAGTTCGAAGTCTAAAGTCTAAAATTGATTATTTTAATGATAAGGTTAATCAATATATCCACCACATTTGGCACTTAGGGAGGAATAAAACTTTGGAATTTTCGGATGTGCGGAAATTTGCCAAAATAATTTTAGATGACACAGGAAAAATAAACGAACTTAAAGAAATAAAAAATCTTGGCGTGGATGCATTGGATAAAAAATTTACTTTTCAAAAATTTCAGGAAATATTAGGATTTAAACTTCACCCCAGCCCTCTCCTTAAAAAAGAGAGGGGGATTAGGAGCCGACCAATCGGCACTATTTTATTGGAGCAGGAGCTGATTGCCGGCATTGGCAATATATATAGAAGTGAAATTCTATTCGAAGCCGGTATTTTGCCGGAAAGAAAAATTAGCGGGTTAAAAGAAAAGGAAGTTGAAAATATTCATAAAAATATAAAGAAAGTTTTAAAAAAAGCCATAAAATACCGCGGCACATCGGATTCCGATTATCGCGACACGGCCGGTGCGCCGGGCAGTTTCCAAAAAGTTATGAAAGTTTACCGGAGGAATGGAAAAAAGTGCTTAAAGTGTGATACAATAATCAGGCGCATGGCGCTGGGGCAAAGAAGCGTTTTTTATTGTCCAAAGTGCCAGACTTGATAATTCACCCTGTTAAATAAATTTTATCCCGCCCGCGGCGAGACAAAATTAAGATTTGGTAAATGGGTGAAATTTTAATTAAAAATTAATAGAATAAAATAAGTTGCGTCTATGTTTTTCAGAAATAGACCCAAATCTTATTTAACAGGGCAAATGTCAAAACAAAAAAAAATTGTCATTGCTGTTGCAGCAGTCATTGTCGCGGCTGGTGCGGTTTATTTTTTCATCAGGCCAAAAAAGGAAGTGAAAAAAATTGACTTGACGCAAATGGCGGGCGAGACGCAAATTCTCAACGAAGGATCCGTCAGCCCCATTTCGGGACTTGCCTGTGAAAATTGGAACCGGAGGCCGTTGGCGGTGATGCAACCGGGCGATGTGACGGCGCGGCCGGCGGCCGGCTTTTCCGAAGCTGACATGGTCATTGAAATGCCGGTAATCACCGCTTCCATTACGCGGCTGATGGCGGTCTATGTCTGCAATACTCCGCCGGAAGTCGGATCAATGAGAAGTTCCCGCCATGATTTTATCCATCTGGCCAAAGGACTGGATGCGATTTTCGCTCCCTGGGGGCGGTCAGAATCGCATAACGGCAACGACCCGGTCGGGCTGGCGCAAGGCATTCTCAATCGTAATGAAATTGAAAATATAAACTGCAACCAGGATGCCGGAAAGTCGGCAACGCTATGCTCAACAAACCCATGTTTCCGCAAGGAAGGCGTTGCGCGCGGCGTAGATTCGGGCTATGGCCGGCCGGCGGAATTCTGGAATTGCGCCAAAGAACTTGGCTATCGGACAGAGAACAAATTTTCCGGTTATCCGCATCAAGGAGAAATGCCGCTTGATCAGCGGCCGAAAGGCGGACATTTGCGCGTAGCTTTCGCCGGTCCGTTTGCTGCCGAATATGATTATGACCGGGAAACAAACAGCTATTTGCGTATTTGGGGCAATGTTCCGGATAAAGACCGCAACAACAACCAAAGAATCGCGCCAAAAAATATCGCGGTTCTGATGGCGTCTTCACAGCAAATCGAAGGACAGTACAATAATATTCAATTGGGCGATCCCTGGTATGATTCCGTTGATTCCGGCGAAGCTTTCTATTATATGAACGGACAGGAATACCGCGGATCGTGGAAAAAGGACAAATCTTCGATTGACAGTAAGTTGACTTTCTATGATGAATCCGGACGAGAAATCAAATTTGTTCCCGGGCAAATCTGGGTTGAAATATTGGAACCCGGCCAAGCTTTGAAGTGGGAACCGGTTATATAAATTGCAAATTAAAACATTCGCATGTCCCCGGTTCGTAATCGGGGTTCGCGATCCCGCTTTGGCGGGGAAGCGAAAAACATATGATTATTTTTCTATACGGCGAAGACGCTTTTCGCGCCGGCCTAAAAGTTAAAGAAATAAAAAACAAATTCCTGGATACTGATAAATCCGCTTCGGGTTTATCAGTATTTGATTATGCGGATAAAGAAAGGCGGGGAACGCCGCTGGATGTTTTTGGAACCGGCAATCTGCTGGCTTCCAAGCGGCTTTTAATTGTCAAAAACCTGCTTTCCGCCGGAACTGAAAGTGATCAAAAAGAGATATTGGAATATCTGGAAAAAAATAAATCACCGGAGAAAGACAATGATCTGGTGGCTATTTTTTTTGAAGAAGGAAAACCCAAGAAAACCGGCGGACTGTTCAAGTATCTCGAAAAATCCGCCAAAAGCCAGAACTTTGAAAAATTATCCGGAGCCAAACTCGAACAGTGGATTTTAAAAAGAATAAAAACGGCGGATCAAGATGCGAGCATCGCCCGGCCGGCTCTGGCGCGGCTGATTGCCTATGCCGGAAACGACACTTTTCTTTTAGACAAAGAAATTGAAAAACTGGTCAACTTTTCAGACGGGAATTTAATCATCGAGGCGGATGTGGAGAAGCTGGTTAAGGCAAATGTCGACAGCAATATTTTTGCGACTATTGACGCGCTGGCGGCGCGCAACAAAGCGCAGGCTTTGAAGTTTTTACATAACCACCTGCAAAGAGGCGACGATCCTTTTTATATGTTTTCGATGTTTGTTTACCAATTCAGGAATATTCTGGAAATAACGGATCTTAAAGAAAATCACGGCATGCATGAATATGCCATTGCCAAAGAAACCAAACTGCACCCTTTTGTGGTTAAAAAAGGGCTGATGCAGGGGCGGAATTTTTCTTTGGCGGGACTTAAAAAGATTTATCAGAAATTGGCTGACTTGGACTTGCAAGTCAAAACGGGCCAAATGGAAATTATACTGGCGCTGGATAAGTTTATTGTGGAACTTTGATTTAATGTTTCTCCGAAAATATAGTTACGTGTCTTTATTTTCTTTGTCCGCAAAGAAAGTAACAAAGAAACTCTCGAGCGGGCGAAATATGCCAACAAATCCTGCGCTCGCGAGCTGAAATTTTAGGTAGCCCCGAGGCGGATCTCAAAATTTCTTAACGCTCGGCTCACTTGGATTTTGTAGTGTCATATTTCACATGCTCGATATTTTTAATTTTAAAAGCCCCTTGAAGGGGCCTTTGTTTCAAATATCTATTTTTTAATTGCGGCCTTGACCATTTTGTTCAGCCTGGATTTCTTGCGGGCGGCGGTATTTTTGTGAATGACTTTTTTTTGCGCCGCTTTATCAAGCGCTTTGACTGACCTTCGAAGCCAATCCTTGGCTTCATCGATTTTTCCGGCTTTCACAGCCGCAGCGGTTTTTTTGATGGCGCTCCGAAAAACGCCCTTGACCACGGCGTTTTTTTCAGTTTTGCGCGCGGTTACCCGCATATACTTTTTGGCGGATTTTTTGATCGGCATATTGTTTTTTGCGCCGCTGTCGCGGCGCAAACCCGCGCTACGAATGCGGGACATTCGAATTAAAAATTAGTTTTTTGTTCTGTTTCGCGTTTTGAATCCCGGCTGCGAATCCGGGGCATGAGAATCAGAGCTTGAAATCCAATTAGTTGTTAAATTGTCGGGCACTTTGGATAGCTTATTTTTTATATCATTTTAAGTTTATTTTGGCAAGTATTTGACAAAATGATACAATGTAAACATGATTGCCAAGATCAAAGGCAAAATTGAATATTTGAAAGACAACTACGTCGTGGTGGATGTTTCGGGCGTGGGGTATAAAATATTTCTGACTGTCTATGTATTTGGAAAATTGGCGGGACGCGATCAGGCGGATCTGTTTATCCATACCCATGTGCGCGAGGACGCCATTGATCTTTATGGCTTTGTGACTTTGGAAGAATTGGAAATGTTCGAGCTTTTGATTTCCATAACCGGCGTCGGACCGAAATCGGGTCTGGGCATCCTGGCCGTGGCCACGCCGAAAACGATCAAGACTGCGATTTTAAACGAAGATTCATCGATCCTGACGCGGGTTTCCGGAGTGGGTAAAAAAACGGCTGAACGGGTAATACTTGAACTTAAAAATAAAATTGCGGATCTGCCTGCGGAAGAAAAAGATGGTGCGGTGTCGGATGCGGATGCGATTGAGGCCCTGGCTTCAATGGGATATTCCATTGCCGAGGCTCGCGACGCGCTGAAACTCGTGCCGCAAAATATCAAGGACATCGGCCATCGGGTCAAGGAAGCGCTCAAAAATCTGGGCAAAAAATAATGCTCAAATAACGCAATTTTTTGGCCTTAAAAAGACTTTTTCAGCCTAAAAACAAGGTTGCCTTGACAAAAAGCGATTATTTTGCTATACTATCGCGTTAATATAAAAAAACAACCAAAGCGCCAAAAACGCTTTTTTTGTTTTTAAAATTATGCGCAAATGTATAAATAAATATTTGCAGATGCGGAAAATATTAATCATCGCATTATTTGCAGCTTTTTTGTCAGAAGCAGGCATTCCGGTTGCGGTTCAGGCCGATTCCAATCCGAATGATCCGCTTTTCAAAGATCAATGGGGACTTTTTAGAATAAAAGCACCCGAGGCCTGGAGCAGGGCATCTGCCGACAAAAAAGTGGTTATCGCCATTCTTGACACCGGAATTGACTACCGACATGAAGATCTGGCCGGAAATATCTGGGAAAACAAGAAAGAAATTCCGGAAAACAAAATTGATGACGACAACAACGGTTTTATCGACGATGTGCGCGGCTGGGATTTTGTGAATGGCGACAATGATCCGACAGATGACAACGGGCACGGAACCCATTTGGCCGGCGTGATCGGCGCCACCGCCAATAACAGAAAAGGCATAGCCGGATTGGCGCCAAACGCGCAGATAATGCCGATCAAGGTTCTGGATAGTAAAAGCCAGGGGCCGCTGGAAACGGCTGCTCTGGGAATCCGCTATGCTGTTGACAATGGCGCCAGGATTATAAACATAAGCTGGTCTTCCCGGGCCGGACGCGATAAAAAGCTGGACGAGGCTTTGGAATACGCTTATAAAAACGATGTCGTCATAATCGCTTCGGCAGGAAACAATGGCGGCAATGTCGACGAGTATTTGCCGGCCAACAACGAATTTGCCATTGTCGTAGCGGCAACGGGAACGGGAGACGATCATTCCGCTTTCTCTAATGCCGGCAACGCGGTGGCTGTGGCGGCGCCGGGCGAGCAAATCAGAGCTACTGTGCCGGGAAATAAATACGAATCGTTCAAAGGAACGTCCCTTTCCGCCGCCTATGTCAGTGGCGCGGCCGGCATCCTGCTGGGCTCCGATTATAAATTAAAGCCGGACGAAATCAGGCTTATTCTTCAAAACTCTACCGATGATTTGGGGGAGCCGGGCTGGGATAAAAAATTCGGCGCCGGACGGCTTAATGTCGACAAGGCTTTCAGGTATCTTGAGAGCGGGCAGTATTCTTCCGATCTGGCGGCTCTCGGGAAAATTATCAATAATCGTTCAAACATAAATTATTTCGCCGCCGGAGAAAAAACTGCTGAAGCGGCCGGCAAAAAAAATTCGAGCGGCAAAAAAGGCTCCTCGAAGAAGAAAAAGAAAAAAAGTAAAAAATCAAAGAGAGCGATTGCCAATTCTGCCGCCAAAGTCGACCGCGGCCAGGTTTTGATCCAGTCCGGCAAAAAATTTTCCAAAAACAGCCCGGTTGCGCTTTATTTTTCCCGTCCGGGAGGCGGATTTTATCCGCCGAAAGTCTTGCAGTCAGACGGCAGCGGGAATTTCGCGCTGGCGTATAAAGTTTTCAAGCCGGCCGGAACATACAGCTGGTATGCGGTGGACATAAAAACCGGCAAAGCCAGCAAGGCTGCCAGCTATCAGGTAAATTAAGATCAGACAAAAAGAAGGCCGCCGGCCTTCTTTTTTGTGTGTTATAATTGAAAAATGAGAAGTATGGATTTTTTGCAATCGGAAGCTTGGCGAAGATTCCAGGAAGCTGCCGGCAGGCAGACTTTTTTGGTTGGCGAAACAAGT
>CAZUWD010000037.1:0-6033 GCA_964624015.1 uncultured Bdellovibrionales bacterium
CTGGTTGATGAGATTAAAGAAAAATTCGGCGAAGGAATGATTATGAAATTGGGTGATGTGCGCAAAGTCGATGTGGAAGCCATTCCGACGGGTTCGATTTCGCTGGATATGGCGCTGGGCATTGGCGGAGTTCCGCGCGGACGGATCATTGAAATTTATGGCCCGGAATCATCAGGGAAGACGACTTTAAGCCTGCATGTAATCGCCAGCGCGCAACGGTCGGGAGGAGTGGCGGCTTTTGTGGATGCGGAACACGCGCTGGATCCGGAATATGCCAAAAGAATTGGCGTAAAAATAAACGACCTTTTGATTTCCCAGCCGGATACCGGAGAGCAGGCGCTGGATATCGTGGAAACGCTGGTGCGATCGGGCGCGGTGGATGTTATTGTCATTGATTCGGTGGCAGCACTGGTTCCCAAGGCAGAAATTGAAGGGGAAATGGGCGATACGCATGTTGGCCGCCAGGCCCGTTTGATGTCGCAGGCGTTGCGCAAACTGACGGCAATTATTGCCAAGTCCAACGCGACGGTTATTTTTATAAATCAAATAAGGATGAAAATAGGCATTATGTTCGGTAATCCGGAAACGACTACCGGAGGCTAGGCGTTGAAATTTTATTCATCCGTGCGCATCGAGGTCAGGAGAAGCGCTCAGATTAAAAAAGGCGAGGATGTGGTGGGCAATCGCGTTAAGGTTAAAATAGTGAAAAATAAAGTAGCTCCGCCTTTTAAAACCACGGAATTTGACATAATGTATAACGAAGGCATATCTTACGCAGGCGATCTTTTGGATACCGGCGTCAAATATGAAGTTATTAAAAAATCCGGCAATTCGTTCGTGTTTAGCGAAGTGAAATTGGGAGTCGGGCGGGAAAGCGCCAAGGCATATCTCAAGGAAAATCCTAAGGTGTCGAATGAAATCGCCAAAGAAATAAAAAACAAGACAAAAGAATTGTGAAATAGCCGGAAAGGGCGTTTATGCCGGTTGTTATGCCAAGCCATGTAATACAATCTGATTCCGGGCTTGCGAGTGTTCAATTGAATACTTAATAAATATAAGCCATATCTAAATAACTATGCGCAAAAAAAATTTTTTAGCGGCATTCTTTTTGATAATAGCGAGCTCCGCCTTTTTCGTTTTCAGTTTTGATTTGGCAGGCGCGCAGAGCCAGGTTGGCAGAGATCCGGGCTGGGCGGGCATTGTTCCCTGCGGGCGGAGTTCCGGCACTTCCGAAGAGCAGTCGCCTTGCACCCTTTGCCATTTTATTACCGGTTTTCAGCGGCTGGTACAATGGGGATTGTATATGGTGATCGCGCTGGCGCTAGCCGGGATTTTTTTTGCCGGCGTTATGTATGTAGTTTCCGCCGGCGATGAAGGAATGATGAAAAGCGCAAAAAGTTTTTTGACAGCCAGCCTTATTGGCTTTGCTGTTGTTCTGGGAGCGTGGCTCATTGTCAATACGACACTTTGGATTTTAGGCGCCAGCCAGAACAATTTGGGCATCAACCGGACCAGCTGGAATAATTTCACTTGCGATACGACTAGTTCGGAGCCGCGTTAAATCATTTTTTTCAAAACCGGTGATCAAGGGAACGCTTCTCGGCAAAAAGCACGCGCATCAATGATTTTCGCAAAAAATTACGCATGTACTTGACTTACCAGTCATTTTGGAGTATAATTAATAATAGGTAAAAACGGGCTTGTCGCGTTTGCGGTGAAAGCCTGATAAAAGCGGGTGAATTCCCGTTTTTTGCTTTTTTAAAAGGATAATTATTAATATATCCTCCAAAAAAGGATAAAAAATATGGAAGAAACAAAAACTCAGTGCAAAGGCCCTGGTTGCGAAGAGTGCAAAAGAAGGGAGGTAGAAGAAAGGAGATCGGAAGAAACCAGCATGGCTCTTCTGATATCGTTGATGCCGCTGATGACTATGACATTTTTCAGCAATATGGGACTTTTCTAGTTTTCCGGTTTTGCTGTTTTTTGCAGCTGACTGGTTAACTGATGCATCGTTAATCAAAATAAAAAATTCCATACAATGGAATTTTTTATTTTGCAAAAAAAGCAAATTCCGATTCCGGAAAATTTTCAAAGCTGGACTTCAGGCGATGTGCTATGCCCGACTGACATACGCTCCCTTTTCAGTATTGACGATGACCTCATCTCCCTCTGAAACAAACAATGGCGTAGAAATGCGCAAGCCTGTTTCCAGGGTTACCATCTTGCCGCCGGTGGAAACCGTGTTGCCTCTTATTCCTGGCGGAGCTTCCACAACTTTCAGTTTTATTTTAATCGGCAGCTCGATATTAATCGGAGTGTCGTTGAAATTCAAAATTGTTACTTCGGTGCCTTCAATCAAATAATTAACGGATGTCCCGAGAGCTTCGGCAGAAAGTGAAAATTGTTCGTAGGAATCCATATTCATAAAAGTATAGCCGGCGCCTTCCTTGTATAAAAACTGCGCTTTGGACTTGGTTATGTCGGCTTCAAAAACATTTTCCGATCCCTGGAAAGTTTTTTCCAAAACCGCCCCGGTCATGAGATTTTTGATTCGGGTGCGCAAAACAGCGCCGGCGCGTCCGGTTTTTGAGTGTTCATGATAAAGGATGGAATAGGGCGTGTTTTCCCAGACAATATTTTTGCCGGATTTCATTTCGCTTAAGTTCAGCATTTTTGAGCTGCCATTCCGAGCGTAGTCGAGGAATCTCGAAATCCTTCACTGCGTTCAGGATGACAATAATCTAATAAATTATTGTCATTTTACAACAAACGGTACCAATGCCATAACCCGCGCTTTTTTGATGGCATTGGAAAGAGTTCTTTGATGGCGGGCGCAAGTGCCATGACGCTTGGGTGGATAAATTTTTCCCTGCGAATTCATAAAGCGGCGGATCAGGTAAGCATCTTTGTAGTCTATTTTGTGCATTTTGTTTTCACAAAAAAAACAAATTTTTTTTTCCAGCTTTTGCGCTTCATTCGTGTTTTTATACATAGTGATACAAGTTAATAGCGCGTGCGAACAAGCTAGTTATATGCGGATTCGCACTGCACGCGTAAAATTTATTAAAAAGGCACGTCTTCGATTTTCACCTCATCCTGCTCATCATCCAGATTGATAGTCGGAATTTCCTCTTCTGCCGGAC
Organism: uncultured Bdellovibrionales bacterium; assembly: GCA_964624015.1. Lineage (GTDB taxonomy): Bacteria > Patescibacteriota > Minisyncoccia > Moranbacterales > UBA2206 > CAZUWD01. Next base: position 3,144 of record CAZUWD010000037.1, read on the forward strand.
GGGCGGCTGCCGTTGAAGCGGCGGCGGGGGCATTGTATGTGCCGGATGGGCGCTGTGATGATCCTTGGGGACGGCTGCCCAATTGCATATTTTCTGCCACTATCTCCGTGATTCTTTTTTCCACACCGTCCTTAGACGTATATTTTCTGGTTTGCAGGCGCCCTTCAATAAAAGCCTCCTGGCCCTTGGTTAGATATTGTCCGGCAATTTCGGCCAGCCTCCCCCAGAGAATGACATTGTGAAATTCCGTCTGATCCTGCCTCTGGCCGTTTTTATCCTTCCAAAAACGATTGGTGGCCATGCTTATGGAAGCGACGGTTTGCCCGGAAGCGGTGCTTCGTATTTCCGGATCGCGGGTCAGGCGGCCGACGAGCAGAACCTTGTTAACATTCATTGTTTTGCTTGCGCGAACGATTGCGAATTATTGAGCAGTGTATTTAAGGGCACTATTCATGCATTCGCGGTCATTTGCGGATTAAATATTTAATATTTCCTTTAATTTTTCGTCTATATCTTCCTCCGTAGCTTTTTCTTCGGGGACTTGTTTGGCAGCCTGTGCCGGCTTTTCTTCTCTTGATTCAGAAATCTTTATTTCAGCAGATCTTTCCTTGCGGCTCTCCCTGTCTTTTTTCAATTTTATTTCTTCGCGCTCTTTTCGCGAAAGCAGTTCGGGCAATTCTTCCGCACGGCTGATCAAAAAACGCAAAATTTCCGAATGAAGATTCAAGCGCTTGTTAACGGCCTTAAATTTTTCCGTATCAGCCATTTCAAATCTTTGCGCAACATAAAAACCGTATTTTTCGTGCTTGACCGGATAAGCCAGTTTTCTTTTTTCGATCACTTGTTTTTCTTCAAAAACTCCGCCTTCGGAAGCGATGATTTTCGACGTTTCCTGTGTAATTTTTTCCAAGTCGGCTTCTTTGGACGCGCCGACCAGATAGAACAGTTCGTATTGCATAGTTACTTGCGAATGAAGAGCGAATCGTTAGCTAATTTATGCTAATATTATTCGTTCCAGTTTGCTTTAAATTAGTTCTTAAATTGGCGAGTTAAAATTAAAAACCGCCAAAGAAAGCCCTCCTTGCGGATTAGTATTTTCCTGTCCATCTTTCGCTAAAAGCTTCAGAATGGCGGGAGAATCATGGGACTTTCCAAGTTATGGGAACAGTTTAGCAGTCAATTAAAAACAGGTCAAGTCTAAATTTTAAACTCAATAACATCCCCATCTTGAACAATATAATCCTTACCCTCTAATCGTAACGTTCCCAATTCTCTGGCTTTGCTCCAGGCAGCTGCCTGTCTGCCGGCAGGCAGGGCTTCCAACAATTTGTCCCACTGGATAACTTCGGCGCGGATGAACTTATCCTTGAAGTCATTATGGATTGCTGTGCCGGCGAGTGGCGCGGTCCAGCCACGCTTAATCGTCCAGGCGCGGGTTTCATCTGCGCCGGTAGTGAAATAGGTAATCAAGCCGAGTAATTTATATGCTTCAACAATTAACTTATCAATATTTGATTTAATTTCCAGTTCCCCGGCTTCTTCCCTGCTCATCTCGATTAACTCTTCTTCAATTTTGATGTCCAGTTTAACATAGCGCTTATTTTCCAAAGTATCCGATAATCTTTGATTGATATCGGACACGTTATATATAAAAAGAAACGGCTTCATAGTCAGGAGTGATAATTCCCGGACAATTATTTTCGCATTTTCATCATTTGAATCCAATTCCGTTTCATTGGCCAGCTTCCCGGCTTCCATTGCAGTACGGATTTTTTCCGCAACTGCCAATTGTTCAACCGCGCCCTTTTTTTGTCCCCGCACATCCTTTTCCAGCCTTATTATTGCCTTGGCGGTTGTTTCCAGATCAGCCAAAATCAACTCAGTGTTGATGATTTCAATGTCTCTTTCCGGATCGACAGAATTATTGACATGCGTGATGGTGTCATTGGCAAAGACGCGCACTACTTGTGCGATGGCATCCACTTCGCGGATGTTGGCCAGGAATTTATTGCCGAGTCCCTCCCCTTCAGATGCGCCGGCCACGATGCCGGCGATGTCCACGAATTCCACGACAGCCGGAATGATCCTGGCGGAACGGCTCATCTCCGCCAATTTTTCCAGGCGAAAATCCGGCACCTTAACGATGCCGACATTAGGTTCGATGGTGCAGAAAGGGTAATTATTGATATCCACCTGTACTTTGGTCATGGCCTTGAACAAAGTAGACTTTCCAACATTAGGCAATCCTACAATACCTATCTTCATTGAATTATTTTAAACCTGAATTATTTATTGACATATTGATACTAAAACCAAAAATCCAAAAAATCAAGAACTTTGAGCCAACAATAAAGATGTTGACATGATCTTAGCGATATTATAAAATTTGATCATGCGCAAAAATAATGAAATAAAAAAAGAAATAGCTCTGGATGATTTGGCAAGGCTGGTTGTCGAAAGATTCGATGATGTTGATAGAAATATCGCAGAGATAAAGACAGATGTTAGTGGATTAAGGGATGATGTTAGTCAGTTAAAAAATATTACGCACAACATTAAAGCAAATCTGAACAAAAAAGTCGACAAATTTGACCATAAGGATCTTGAATATCGCGTGGAGAAAATGGAAAAGAAATTTGCATAGAGGTAAGAGACGGATTTGGAATACATGATTTACGGGGACTCACGAGAGTCTTTTTTGGTTTATACAATCTAAAGGAGTTATAAAATACGCTCATAGTATTTGTGTTTGTAAAAGAAGCCTTGTCAATGATAATATAGAAGCGTAATAAATCAGAAAATTATATGAAAGTCAATCCACATATGTTTCGAGGTTATGATTTGCGCGGCATAGCTGGAACCGATATAACGCCGGAAATTGCCGAGCATC
>CAZUWD010000038.1:0-6033 GCA_964624015.1 uncultured Bdellovibrionales bacterium
GTGCAAAGTTAGTGCGGGGCTTACCCTACTGACAAGCCAAGGAGGAGGCTTGTTTTCAGACTTACGCGCGGGATTGCGAAAACCAAATATGAAGCATTTGTCCCAAGCTAAATTACCATATCAATTTGCGAGAGACCTCATTCATTTTTCAGAATATTATCCTCTAAATCCGGCATCAACAGATTTTCTCCAGAATAAAAGAGTATAACAAAAACCCGCCTTTTTGTCAAGTCTGGCGAATTTATGTATAGTAAGAAAGTATTCATGAAATTTTTGAACGCCCTCAATAAGATCGGCGGTGTCGGCTCGCAAAAGATGCGGCTGCTTTTGAATTTTTTCGGCTCGGCCGAAGCCGCCTGGAACGCCGGCTTGAAAGATTTGGAACAAAGTGGCATTGGTCCGGCGCTGGCAAGCAAAATAGTTGATGAGCGGGCAATTATCAATCCGGATAAGGAATGGGAAAAATTATCCAAGGAAAATATCCGTATGATCGCTTTGGGCGACCCGGACTATCCCCGCCTGCTCAAAGAAACTGCCAGTCCTCCGCATATCATATATATGCGCGGTGAGCTGGATTTTAATTCAGCCCCAATGATTTCCATTGTTGGATCGCGCAAATATACAAACTACGGTGCGCAGGCCGCCACCGCTTTCGCCAAAGATTTGGCCGCATCCGGCCTTGTTGTCGTTTCCGGCATGGCGCTGGGTATAGATTCAATCGCCCACCGCGGCGCACTTTCCGGAGACGGCAAAACCGTAGCGGTTTTGGGCGGAAGCCTGGATGATAAAAATATTTATCCGCGCAACAATTTTAATCTTTCCCGCGAAATCATGGAAAGCGGGGCGCTTCTTTCCGATTATCCGGTGGAAACGCCCGCCGGCATTCCCGGCAATTTTCCCGCCCGAAACCGGATTATTGCCGGATTATCCCTCGGCACTCTGGTTATTGAAGCCGGAGAAAAATCAGGCACGCTCATCACCGCCGCCAACGCGCTGGAATTTAACCGCGAAGTATTCGCCGTACCCGGTTCGATTTTTTCTCCGCAGTCAGCCGGCACCAACGAACTCATCCGCAAAGGCGCCAAAATCGTCACCGGCGTCAAAGATATTCTCGAAGAACTAAACCTGGAAGAAGCTGCAACATCGGCGCCGGCCGCACCAAAAATTCCCGAGAATAAAACGGAGGAAGTTTTACTGAAAATACTATCCTCCCACCCGCTGCACATTGACAACTTGGCCAAAATGTCTAAACTGGAAACCAGTGCCTGCTCTTCCGCCCTTGCTTTGATGGAAATCAAAGGCTGGATAAAAAATATCGGGGGACAAAATTATATTCTATGCTAATACTCGCGAATGTATAAGCAAATGGATACAAATAATAAAAATAAAATTATATATCCAGATTTAAGCTATAAAATTGTTGGCATTTTATTTAAGGTGCATAATGAACTAGGCAATAAGTACTAGGAAAAATACTATCAGCGCGCCATTGAGATTGAATTGAAAAAACAAAAAATTAATTTCGAAAAAGAGGTTTTGGTTGATTTGGTGTATAATAACGAAGAAATAGGCAAATACTTTCTTGATTTTTTAATTGAAAATAAAATAATACTTGAAATAAAGACTGTGGATAAATTTAAAATTTCAGATTATAAACAAGTTGCAGCATATTTAAAAAGTAAAAACAAAAAATTAGGAATTTTAGCAAACTTCAGAACAGAAAAAATAATTTGTAAGAGGATAATAAATTCCAATTTGAAAGAATATTCGAATTAATTCGTTTAAATATTAGTTGCTATATGCGTTTAGTAATAGTAGAATCTCCAACTAAAGCAAAAACTATTTCCAAATTTTTGGGAAAAGCCTACAAAGTCAGATCTTCCTACGGCCATATCCGCGATTTACCGGCCAAAAAAATGGGCATAGATATCGCCAATGATTTTACACCTGAATATGTTATTCCCGGCAAGGCCGTCGAACGCGTTGAGGAACTCAAGGAGCTGGCCAAAAAATCGGAAGCGATAATTCTGGCAACTGACGAAGACCGCGAAGGCGAAGCCATCGCCTGGCATCTATTAAGCGCGCTTGACCTCAACCCCGGAGAAACTAAACGCATTGTTTTCCATGAAATTACCAAAACCGCGATTGAAAAAGCCCTGGATAATCCGCGAAAAATAAATCTGAATCTGGTGGACGCCCAGCAAGCCCGAAGAATTTTGGATCGACTGGTCGGCTATGAACTTTCGCCTTTTCTTTGGAAAAAAATTCGCCGCGGCCTTTCCGCCGGACGGGTGCAATCCGCAGCCCTGCGCTTAATTGTTGAGCGGGAAGAAGAAATTGAAAAATTTTCCAAAGAAGAATACTGGACTATCGATGCCAGACTTTCCGCCAGAGGCGGAAAAAAGTCAGACGGGAAAGATATTTTTACTGCCGGCCTCGCAGAAAAAGGCGGCAAAAAAATTGAGCAAACCGTCACGCTTAAGCTCTTCGCCGGCGATTACAAAACCAGAAAAACCGCAATTGACAGTGAAAAAATGGCAACTGAAATTGCAGTTGATTTGGAAAAAGCGAAATATAAAGTCGCGGATGTCGCCGCCAAAGAAACTTTGCGCACTCCGCCGCCGCCTTTCACGACCTCTACTCTCCAACAAGCCGCCATCAACAAGCTGGGTTTTTCATCCAAACAAACGATGTCCGTCGCCCAAAAACTGTATGAGGAAGGCTTGATAACCTATATGCGCACCGATTCAGTAAATTTGTCGATGGAATCAATGCTCTCTGCACAAAAAGCCATAACCAAATTGTTCGGCAAAAAATACGCCTTGGAAAATCCGCGCTTTTATAAAACCAGATCCAAGGGAGCACAGGAAGCACATGAAGCGATTCGTCCCAGCTATCCGGATAAAACACCGGATGAGCTCAGGGGCAAACTGGACAATAACCAATTTCGTTTATACCGCCTGATTTGGAGCCGGATGCTGGCCTGCCAGATGTCTCCGGCCAAATTCAATTCAGTCAAAATTGATATCGAAGCTGCATCTTTGAAAAACAAATATCTGCTGCGCGCCAACGGATCAACGCTTGTATTTGACGGTTATCTGAAAGTTTATGGCGAAAATGCAATCGCTGAAAATATTTTGCCGCCACTCAAAAATGATGATCTTCTGCATATGGTCGAAATATTAAAAACCCGGAAGTTCACCGCGCCGCCGCCCCGCTATTCCGAAGCGACACTGGTCAAAGTCCTGGAAGAAAATGGCATCGGCCGTCCGTCCACCTACGCTCCAACAATCACAACCATCATTGAAAGAAAATATGCGGACAAAAACGAAGAAAAAAGATTGTATCCGCTGGAAATCGGGAAGGTTGTCAACGATCTTCTGACATCTCATTTTCCGGAAATTGTGGACATCAAATTCACCGCCACCATTGAAAAGGATTTTGACGAAATCGCGGAGGGCAAAATGAAATGGACGCCTGTCATCCGTGAATTTTACACTCCTTTTCACAAACACCTGGCCGAAAAAACCAAGGAAGTCAAAAAAGAGGATTTTCAGGAAAAACTGAACCGCCAGTGCCCCGGCTGCGAAGGCGAATTGATCGTCAAGTTCGGACGCTTCGGAAAATTCATTGCCTGTTCCAATTATCCCGAATGCCGTTACACCGAAAAAACGGATGAAGAAAAAAAGATCGCTGAAGAAAATTCAGGAGAAATTTGCGATATTTGCGGCGCGGCGATGGTTGTCAAGCGCGGCAAATTCGGGACTTTTTTAGGCTGCTCCAATTATCCGGAATGCAAGGGCATTAAAAAAATTGAGAAAAAAACCGGCGTCAAGTGCCCCAAATGCGACAATGGAGAAATCGTGGAAAGGAAATCCAAACGCGGCCGTTTTTTTTACGGCTGCAACACTTATCCCAAATGCGACTTTGCCCTTTGGAACAAGCCGACCGGAGAAGCCTGCCCGAAATGCAAATCATTGCTGGCTTTCGCCGCCAAAGGCAAAATTAAATGCTCCAATAAAGAATGCGAATTTGAAAAGTAGGCTTGTTGCTTAGTACATTAAGTAATAAAAAAGGCTTAGATTAGACTTATCCACAGCCGCTTGCAATATTCTGTCGATCTGGTAGTATTAAGAGTAAGCGATAAGCCCTTTATAAGTTGCTTAGGGTGCTCCCCTCTTTGAGGCTATGAGCCCTAACACAACAAGCCTATAAGGCACGCTCCCCGCAAGGGGTTTTTATTTTTATAAATCACAAGTACTGTTCATCATAAATTATTTTTTCCTTGTATACATTCATCCATTCACAATCATCATTTTCATATTTGCGGAATATTCCCCAACAAAACATATCCACTGCTTGTAAACAAAAGTCTTGCTCAGAATTATGATGATAAATATTCAACGGGACATTAGGATCAAATTTACTTTTGATCTGACGTATTATATATCGGTTAAATTCGGCAATATTCTCCTTTGTCTTTGAACGATCAATCACGATTTCAACCCTGTTGTCCGCATTATGAAACGGGATCTGTTCTAGGACCAGCCTGGTAACATAATTATATACTCGCTCCTTATCCTTCCTTAACCGATCATATACCCTGATTTTATTCAGCGTAATAGCATATACCGCAAATTTAACATCTTTCGCTTGATTATAGAAATACTTCTTGATCGAAATTGGACATTTTGCCCCTTTTAATTCGTCCACTTTTTGCTTTTCCTTGAACTTTCTCCGCAAAGTTATTTTTACTGCTTTAGCAAGCTTCTTTTGATTGTCATTTCTCACAGCTAAGACAGTGATTGTAAAAAACTTTGATGGTTTTTTATTTACAAAATCAAAGCCTAAATCTCCGGATTCATCAAGATATAAATACCACATAATTTTAATTTCCTTCCACAATTTTTATTTCCTCTTCCGTTAAACCATAGATGGCATAAACTTTTTGATCGATTTCCTTGTCAATTTTCTCGATTTCTTTTTTGATTGAATCCCATTTTTCAGAATTCCCTGGAGCAAGCTGAAGTTTATCATTAAGATTTGTAATTTTTTCAACCAATTTTATAATAATATTTTCTGATTTTTTATCTATTTCTATAATTGGTACACGTAATAATGGCTCTTTATCAATCTGTAGTTGTTCACCCTGTTTTTTTCCCCTATTTTTGAACCAAAAATACATTACTTCTGAATTCAGTAGCGCGGTTAAGTATTTAATATTTATATTTTTTGGTTTTATAACTAAAAAAGCACGTGTTACATAACAAGGGAAATCTACATAAGTAAATGCTGGATATAAAGTTTTCCTTAAAAGATAAACCGCATCCCCACTAAAAAACCTTTCCTCTCTTGCCCTATGAAGACCATAAGGTGCAAAGGCTGACGTTAATATTTCCATAAAACGATCGAGGTGTTTTTTTAAATTTGGAAACTGTTCGATGTTTTCTCTGAAATATTTATCAGCATAAATAATTTTTTGTCCGGTTATTTTAATACTTTTATACCTACCTATTTGCTTGGATGAATAGTAAGGCTTTAAATAATCAAACTCCTTTTTATTTAAACCTAGCTTTTCTATATAATCACTTTCTAACACGAAGATGCCATCTCCCTTTTTGATACTTCTGTCACTTAATTTGGCTAAATGTTTTTCTGAAACGAAATCTTGCAATACATCTATCCCATTCCCTATTTCATCATCTTGTAATTTTATATTACTCCTTGACTCTAATTTAGATATGATTTCATATTCATTATTACTAGAAAAATTAATTGACCCGCCCTCCATCTCAGAAGGATTAAATATAATATCGTAAGTATCTGCTAATTCATTCTTAATTATCGATTCAGAGCCTAACATCGTAGTAAGAGAATTACTATTTATATTGCTATTAATTTTCGTGTATCTAATTTTATATGCTTTACTCGGCTTATTTTTTCTGAAAACAAAAATCATTGTTTGAATACTTGCATCTTTAAAAACTTTATAATCTGAAAAATCAATAAACTTAACAATCTCACCACTACTTA
>CAZUWD010000039.1:0-5886 GCA_964624015.1 uncultured Bdellovibrionales bacterium
TTCCTCGCCTTTCAATTTGCTTTCCACTCCCGGCAGGGATTTAACAATGCTTTCCAAGATGTTGCCCGAAGAAATTTTATTCAGAATCGATCCGGCTTTCCAGGCAAAAATTCCGCCAATTAAAAAAAGCACGGCTGCTGCGGCCAGGGCTATTTTCAGCCATTTCCTTTTTTTTGCCGGTTTTTGCGCTTGGGCTTGATCCGCATCGTTATTTTTATTTGCCAAATACATTTGCAATTTTTTAAGTCTTTTAAAAATCCGGGCATTCGCTCAGATATACGGACAGTTTACGTTTTTTGCCAGTATCTGTCAATTATCTTTACATCCTTACAAGCAATTCCAATATTTTTGCAGCTGTCTTTTCCCAGGAAAAATTGCGGACTTGCGCGCCGCCTTTTTCCGTCAGGCTTTTTTGCAGGCTTTCATTAACAAGAAGCCGGGTCAATGATTCGGAAATGGCGCTGCTTTTTTGCGGGTCAAAAAGCAGGGCGGCATCGGCACAAATTTCAACGTGCGGCGGTATATTGGAAGCTGCAACCGGAACGCCGGCCGCAAAGGCCTCCAGAATCGGAATGCCGAAACCTTCATAAAGCGAAGGAAAACAAAAAATGGAAGCCAGCCTGAAAACAGCCGCTTTATCTTTTTCTGTTATATATCCGGGAAGAATCACCTGATCTTCAAGCTTGAGATTTTTAATAAAGCTGTCAATCCTTAAGTCGTAGTTACTGCCTTTGCCGCCGGCCAGAACCAGCTTGTGATCGCCGCGGATTTTTGCCGGAAGCCGCACAAAAGCCTCAATCAAGGCCGGCAGATTTTTGCGGGGCTGAAGCGTTCCGATATATAAAATGAATTTTTCCGGAAGATTGTACTCGCTTCTTATTTTTTCCAGATCGGCCGGAGAAGATTGGCTTGAACGCTCAATAAATTCCGGATCAACGGCGTTATGGATCCAGGAAATTTTTGCCGGATCAACCGCGTAATATTTTTTTATTTCATCGGCGGTAAATTGTGATACCCCGATGATTTTTCCGGCGCGCCGGAAGGAATGCGGCAAGAGCAAATTCAGAAAAAACAAATCAAAAAATTTTATTTTTTGCGGATATGCCTTGAAAGAAACATCATGGACGATAGCAGCCATCTTTATTTTTTGCGGGACAAACCATGGCGTTATGTACTGCGTCAGATAAACATCCACAGGTTTTTTACGCAGATATCGCGGCAAAGTCCAAAAATTCCAGGCAAACCGGCTGGAGGTCTCGAGCGGAACAATTTTGAAATTGCTTTTGCCGGCGATTTTTAACGGTGCTGAAACTGCATCGTGCAATATGGAAGCGTCGGTTATGTCGGTAAAAAGGCGGTATTCGTTTTTCCTGTCTATTCCCGCCAGGCTTTTGACTAAATTGAAAAAAACCGCTTCATCGCCGGTCCGTTTCTTGCCGATATTTCTGATGTCAATGCCTATTTTCATTTTTGTTTAAAAAGGCAATGCCTAAAAACAACCACAAAAAACCGAGAAATATGCCGGCGTTGAAAAGATTGGGAACGACAACAGCCGCGGAGCCCAGAAACAGAAATAATCCAAAAATTTTATTTTCCCTGTCAACGCCGGAAAAAAGTCCCAGCGCTTTGATTGTAACATTTATCCAGATAAAAATAAATGAAAATACGCCTGGAATCCCGGCTCCCAGCCAAACCTCCAAAAAAATATTGCTGGAATTGAGAGGAGTTCCTCGTTCATCAGCCCCCAGGATTTTTGCGGCATTTCCCCAGCCGATTCCCCAACCAGGATTGCGCCTGATAGTCTCCCATGATTTCCGGTAAATTTCTGCGCGGATGTTTATATTCGGATCGATACGGTAAACTTCTTTTATAAAGCTGCCCCGCATCTTTTCCGGTTTTATTTCTTCCAAATTGATGTGCCGGCAGCCGTAGCGGATCAATTCTTCGCTGGACGTTATTTTTTCCGGAAGGATGATATCTTTTTCGCAGGCCGCGGTTATTTTTTGAAGTCCGGTTCCGGCGCTTTGCGCGCGGTTTCCGAGCTGAAACGCCGTCAAGTTGGAAATGTGGATGACTGCAAGGCTGCAAATTATTGCGACAGCCAAATTTCGCAGTATTGGGAAAAATTGGCGGAAATTCCATTTGCGGGGATTGATTTTAAGATTAGTCAATATGAAAAAAAGAAATACAAAAGTTGTCGTGAAAGCTCCCAGCCAAGCCGACCGTGAAACGGTCAGAATAAGAGAAATAAAAGTGAACGTAATCAGCAGCCAGCAGCCGACGGTTAATAATTTACGATCAGTAATTTGCGATGCGGATTTTAAGCTGTCGATTTCCGGGATATGTTCGCGGTAAATCAATGAATATAAAACGGAAAGCAAAAATACCAGAAAAATACCATACCAATCAGCTTCCGCGAAAGTGCTATTAGGTCTTCCTGGCATAACTTCGAAATGCGTCCAGCCGTTTTGGAAAGCTATATTTTGCCAAATGCCATAAAAAACGACAACAGCGGAAGATCCCAAAAAGAACGGAATAATTTTTTTAAGATCGCTTATGTTTTGGACAAAAATACGCGCCAAAAAATACAGCGCTACAAAAGAAAGAGCGACAACGGATTGTTTCAGAGCCAGCTTGGAAACTGGACTTGCAAGCGCGCTGATAAAGCCTGAGATTGCAAAAATCAGCGGAAGTAAATCAAATTTATTCAATTTTGGCAAGTGAAAGCCTAGCTTTTTAAACAAGGATTTTATCAAAACAGCCGCAAGAGCCAGCGCCCCGATGAATTGATACGGTTTGACTGAGATTGCCAGATTCTCCGGCGCCAGACGGATGTTTTCCAGCGCGATTGTGCCGACAAAAAACAAAAACGCCCAGCCGGGACGATAGAGCGCGAAAGCCAGAAAAATAAAAGCTAAAAACAGGAAATCTGCCGGATTTTTGAGTGGCAGCAAATCAAGATTGGAAAATAAAATAAGAAAAAAAACCAAAGCAACGCATCCGGCAAGCAGATAGAATCCGGGCCTGCTTATTTTTTCAAAAATTCCGTTCATTGATGACATTCAAAAATTTTTTAACAAAAATTTTCCAGCAGAATTTTTTCGATCGCTCTTGTCCCCTTTGGGAAAGCGTCTGGCGTAAATTTTCACGTGTAATCGAATTTTTCATGACTTGGGCGATATCAAGCACGTCTTCCGGATTGCAGTATAAAGTTGCGTCGCCGCCGATTTCCGGCAGCGAGGATGTTTTAGAAACAATTACCGGCGTTTTTCGGTTCATGGCTTCCAGCGGCGGAATGCCAAAGCCTTCATAGTGCGACGGAAAAATAAAAAACAAAGCGCTGTCATAAATCGCCGGCAAATATTTTTGCGGGACGAATCCGAGAAGGCGGACATTTTTGGTCAGGTTCAGCTCCCTGACTAATTTTTCCGCGTCGGTAACAAGCGGAGCAAGTTCGGGCATCAACTTTCCGGAAATGACGAGTTTCGGCATTTCGCTCACAAAACGTTCATTTTTATTTCGCTCCAGCAAATATTTGTACGCGCGGATGACGCCCTCTGTATTTTTTCTGACTTCCAATCCCCCGCCATTGTAGATATAGCCCGGCTTCAGTTTGTATTTTTTCAGCACGGCCGCATTAGCAGGTGTTTTTGCAAGTTTTTTATAAATTTCATCTACATCCGGATAGCTGACGCTGATTTTAGAGGGATCAATGCCAAGATATTGAATCAGATCCTTTTCCGTGCGATGCGAAGTGGCGATAATTTTATCCGCCCCGGCGACAGCTTTTTCAATCTGCCGCCAATAATATCTTTTTCGGGAATTGTTGAGATATTCCGGGAACAGTTTGGGAACAATATCATGCACTAACATAATGTGCTTTACCTTATTAGGTATAATGGTAGTGGATTGATACAGGCTAAAAAAGATATCGCAGTTATCCTCTTTTATTTTTTTTGGCAATGAATACTTTTCCCACCAGATTTTACGAATGAGATCATCCCGTTTCCAAGCCGGCAAAAAAATGCGTCGGGTAAAATTTTCCGGCAAATTAAAATCCGAAGGAAGATCTTCTTCCAGGTAAAGTATGAATTCGTGGCCAGTTTCCGCTTTGGCCAGTTCCTTGAGAAAATTAATGGTTACCTGCCCGATACCGGTGGATGCTTTCCGGGAAAACGAAGCATTAATTCCGATAATCATACTTGCATTTTACCTTATTTCGGGAAAAATAAAAAGCTGCGGCGGAATGCCGGAAGGTGGCTGTCTGGACATCCGAATTTTTTCAGGCTCATATCTATAAATATGCGGCGGATTCGTGTAATTTTTTGTTTCCTTATGTGGTTATATGGACATTTGTTGTGATGCAATGCAGGATGCGAAAATGCATTGAGTGAAATCTTGAAGATATGTTTTTTCAAAAGGATTTCGGAGCGGCGAATTTTTTCAGTTCAGAAGCGAAAAAAAATCAAGAGACAGAAACCGCAATCGCAGTTGTGCAGAAATATCCCTTGCCCAGTATTCTATTTTGGATTAAACTGACGGAGTAAGTATTGATATTTATTATGTCAAAAAAGAAATCAACCATCTGTGTTGTCGGATTGGGCTATGTAGGTTTGCCGCTGGCGGTGCGTTGCGTGGAAAAAGACTATCCGACTTTCGGCTTGGATTTAGATAGCAGAAAAGTTGCGCAGGTCAATAAGGGCAAAAGTCCGATCGAAGAAAAATTCCTGAAAGACAATTTGCCGCGCTTCCGGCCGCAGGCAACAACAGATGAAAAGATAATTAAAAAAGCAGACATTGTGCTCATTTGCGTGCCGACGCCGGTTGATGCAATGCATAATCCGGATCTCGGGCCGGTAAAGGCTGTGACAGAAGCCGTTTCGCGCAATCTGAAGAAAGGCGCATTGGTAATTTTGGAATCAACTGTCAATCCGGGCGTCAGCGAGGAAGTTATCGCTCCTATTTTTCGCAAAAGAAAACAAAAAGTCGGAACCGATGTGCATATCGCCCATTGTCCGGAACGTATTAATCCGGGAGATCTAAAATGGAATGTGACCAATATTAACCGCGTCGTCGGCGCGATGGACAAAAAGGGATTGCGCATGGCGCTGGATTTTTATCGGGACATAATTGACGGAGAAATTCGTTCGATGAAATCAATTCGCGAAGCGGAAGCCGTAAAGATTGTGGAAAACTCTTTCCGTGACATCAACATTGCCTTTGTCAATGAACTGGCTAAGTCTTTCGACCGGCTGGACATCGATGTTATGGATGTCATCAAAGGAGCATCTACCAAGCCTTTTGCTTTTTTGCCACACTTTCCTTCCTGCGGTGTGGGCGGTCATTGCATACCGGTCGATCCGTATTATCTTATTGAGCGTGCCAAACAATCCGGCTTCGATCATAAATTTCTGAAAATGGCCAGGGAAACTAACAATTCAATGCCGGAATATACCGTCGAGCTTTTGCAAGACGCGTTGAATGAGATCGGATTGGCGATGAAAGGCGCAGCCGTCGGAGTCTTGGGAATATCCTACAAAGCCAATGTGGACGATACGCGCGAATCGCCTTATTTTAAAATAATCAAACATCTGAAAAAGTACGGACTAAAAATAATTTCCTTCGATCCGCATGTGGCTCGAATTTCCGATGTAAAAAACTTGAAGGGGGTTTTGAAAAAATCAATCGCGCTGATTCTGGTTACCGGCCATAAAGAATTCAAGGAAATTAATCCCGGAATTTTCAAACAAAACGGCATCAGAATTATTATTGACGGCGCCAACTGCCTGGATAAAGACGCAATCAGGAAGAAAGGGATAATTTACAAAGGCATCGGCCGCTGATTTGATAACCCCGTTACCAAATGGCGTCTTGCAAAAAAGGCAT
>CAZUWD010000040.1:0-1769 GCA_964624015.1 uncultured Bdellovibrionales bacterium
TTCCCAGTTTCAAATGCGCAATAGTGTATGGTGCCATCATCAGTTCAAATCCGTGAAGGCGCGGGAGCAGATCATTGTCAACATAACTCGCCCATCGCCCTTCCTGCTTCTCAAAACTTTTATAAATATGCCTGACAACCTCGTTTAAAAATGTTCCTGTTCCTGTCGCCGGATCTAGAATTTGCACTTGGTGTAATTGCACTTTGTCCTTAAAGGCTTGTTTTTGCTGGGCAAATTCTTTTTTGCCTATATCAGCTAATCCTTGCTCTAACCCAAATTCTTTTCTTAAAAGATAATCAATACTTCTGACAATGAAACGCACAACCGGCAAAGGCGTGTAGAATGCTCCGTATTTTATTCTCTGTTCTGCGTCATATTCTTTCAAAAAGTCCTCGTAAAAATGAATAACCGGATCCGGCGATTCTTTGGTTTCGCCCCATAAAGTCGGATGCGCGTAATATTGCTTCATAATTTCATTTACATCTGCCACAGAAAATATCTCGCAAAGCTCATTTACGATATAGGCCAGACTCTTGAGAAAACTGGTTCCGGCAATATGGTCAAAAAAATGCTGAAGCAACGGATTGGATTTCGGCACCAGGTCGCGCGCTTCAGAACGGGAAAAAGTTTCCGGCGTATCATCGTGGTAACGCGCCACAAAAAGCCCGTAAACCAGCGTCTGCGCATACATATCCGCGAATTGCTCCGGCTTCAAATCGTGGACGAGAATCTTTTTCATTACTCCGTAAACATTCAAAATTTCTGAATTTCTTTCTGATTTCTCTTCCTGAATGAGGCGCAAAACATTTTCGCGGATACGCCGAGCTTTTCCTCCCATAATCTTGGCTAAACGCGATCCGCTCTTTATTTTTTCCGGTTTTGATTCAAGAAATTCTTTAATTGTCCTTTCCAGCAGTTCGTAATTTTTTTCGTTCGGAACAACTACGTTTCCACTGAATGTTCCGACACTAATCGGTTCGCAATATTGCTCACCATTGCGGAAAAATCTGAATTCCAGATAATCCGTCAATATCAAATTTGAATAGCCGAAATATCTCCGCATCTGTTCTCCTTTTTCAACCTTGTTAAGATCAACTCCAATATCTTTTATTTCCGCATAGCCAAAAGTCAGATCTCCTTTCAAGAAGACGAAATCCGGCGCGCCATGTTCCGACCTTTTTGGATCATTTATCGCCTGTAATTCCGGCTTTAATTTTTTCATCAATTCCGCGAATGCCGGACGATAAGCATTCTCCCGCGCGTGGCCAGTTTGCAATGTTGTAATAATTTCAGTTATGTATCTAGGAATTGATTCCATGAAATATTATTCTCTACTTTTACGGTTTTTTTTGCTCTAAATTTCAGCTATCCGCACCTCGCCTTGAAATATTTCTTCTTATGTAAACATTTCCACTAATCATCTTACTTGCCCATGCCTAAAATTCCCATTACTACTCCGATTATAGCCGTCATGGCCGTAAAAATCCAAGCCCGCATCGTAACCTTCGGCTCCGGCCAGCCCCTGGCTTCAAAGTGATGGTGAATCGGCGCCGCTAAAAAAATTTTCCGCTTAAAAAATCTCTTGCTGAAAAGCTGAATGGCGACACTGCCGGATTCCAATACATAAATAAAAACAATGAGAAACAAAACTATAGCAGAATTGGTAAGCATGGCGACTACGCCCAATGTGGTACCCAGCGAAACAGCTCCCGTATCACCCATAAAAAACCTGGCCGCAAACAGCGCGGCGATATTCTGCGATACAGCGG
>CAZUWD010000040.1:1779-5815 GCA_964624015.1 uncultured Bdellovibrionales bacterium
TACCTGGCCGGATAAATATTAAACCAGAGAAAGGACAGCAAAGCGCCAGCTACCGCCGCGGTAAAAGAAGCCAGTGTTATCTTGTTTTGAAAAGCGGCAATAATCGTAAAAGCCGAAAATGCGAACAGCATCACTCCTCCATTTAAGCCGTCCAAGCCGTCGGTTTCATTGGAAGAAATAGCCGTAAAAATAATCACAAAAATAAAAAGCGGAATATACCAAAAACCGATAAAAAAATCTCCAACTGCCGGAATATGAATGACGTCCCAGCCAAGCTTGCCAAAAAACCACCAGGCGCCCGCGCCCGCAATCACAAACAACCACCAAAAACGCATCGCGAATCTCATCCCGCCGCCCTTGTTGCCGCCGATACCACGAACGCTCATCCAGTCGTCAAAAAGCCCGAGAATTCCCGCAGTTCCCAAGGTAAAAAGCGGGAGCCATGTCTGCGAGCGGCTGAAAAAATCCAGCCGGGCTATAAAATTAATGTCCGTTAATATGGCTATCCAGGGAAATAAATAATGCGAAAGCACGGCCAATACAACAACCGGAAGCCAAATTAGCACTCCCCCCATCGTCGGAGTTCCCTCTTTGCCGGCATGCAGGCGATTGATAAAAGTCAGTTTATCACCATCCACCGAATTGGTTTTGATTTTGATGCCGATTTTCTTTTTATATAAAATGTTGGTCCAGACAGGCGTCAATAAAAAAGCCAGGCCGAATGCCAAAAAGCCGGTTGCTAGAATTTTAATAACATTGACCACTTCCGGAATAGTTTGGATTTGCGCAATTTCCATGTGTGCTAATTTGCTGGCAAGTTATCTACCGCCATTTATAATTATCAAAAACCCAGTCCACCAGAAGCCTTGTGTTTTCCCAGCGTTTTTCATCATTTAAAACCACGGTTATTATCCGGTGTTTTCCGGCCGGATCAATCGCGCCCAAAAGCAGAGATTTGCCCGCCAGAGGAGTAAAGCCGGTTTTGCCGCCGATACAATTAGGCATAATGTCCAGCAATAAATCGGTATTTTTTAATTCATGCATATATTTTCCGTCACTGGAATAAAAACGTCCGTCCGGGATCCGCATAATGTTCCAGATTTCTTCGTGCTGCAATGAATACGCCGCGATGCGGGCAATATCATAAGCGGAGGAATAACATTGATTTTCCTGCCCGTTCGGCTCCAGTCCGGAGGCTGTGCAGAAATTCGTGTCTCTGAGACCCATTTCACGGGCTTTGCCGTTCATCATTTTGACAAATTCTTTTTCACTGCCGGCAATGTGAATTGCCAGCGATACCGCCGCGTCATTGGCGCTGTTCATCAACGTTGCTTTCAAAAGATCCACGGCTCTCACTTTCTCGCCGGGATACATCCGGTTTGAATTGCAAAAAACACTGGTCGGGCAACCGACATTCGTGCCCGCCAGATTGATGGCACCGGCTGTAATAGTCACTTCTTCATTCATATTTCCGATTTTTTCCAAAACCAGAATAGCCGTCATCATCTTGGTGAGAGACGCAATTGGCATTCTTTTCCGGCCGTTCTCATAGTGCAGAATCGTACCGGAATCCACATCGATTGCCACTGATGATCCGGCCCATAATTTCAGTTCGCCCGCGGAATCGTCACGGCGGATCGGCATAAATCCCGAGGCCGTCGCTTCTTCAACAGGAAAAAGGTTGTATTCTCCGGCTTTTGAAAAATCAAGCGGCTCGTCTTCCATGCCCAACACTTTCTCTTTCTTTTCGCAAATCACAAAACCTTCCCGCTGGCAAAGCGGGCTGTTGCTAAAAACAGAATTCCAGTCGTCATACAGCCAGACCGGAATAAAAGGAAATATTAAAATCAGCAAAATATTCAGCATAAATTCGGATTTCGTATTTTATTTTTTAAGCCTATCCAATTATACTGTCCACTCTTTCATCTTTCGATAAAATCAGGTATTCCGGCAATTCTTCCGTTCTGCTTATGCCCATTTTTTTCAAAAATTCGAAAGATATTTTATACAGATAGCCGCGTCCGTCTTCGGGATTTTCAATCCGCTCAACCAGTCCTCGCATCAAAAGAGAGCGCACCGTAAAGCTGCAGTTTACTCCGCGAATCGCTTCGATTTTTACGCGCGTTATCGGCCCGCGATAGGCAATAATGGACAAAACTTCCAGTGACGCCCGGCTTAAATTTTCCTGAATTTCGCTTTTGACCAACTGATCAACAACTACGGAATTTTCCGGAGCCGTAGCCATCTGCGCCTCATCTTCCTTCCAGAGAATGACCAGTCCTCTTTTTCCGCCCGCATATTCATTTTGAAGCAACATCAGGGCATTTTCCGTTTCCGGTTTTGCCGCTCCGGTAATTTTGGCAATCCGGGAAATTTTTACCGGCTCGCCGCTTGTGAATAATATGCTCTCGATTTGAGATTTTAGTTTTTTTAAATCCATAAAGTTCTTTACAGATAATACATATCCCTTGCGAATTTACAAATATTTGCATTGACTTGCAACATTTGCAAATAAATATATTAACTGGCAGTTTTTACCCTCAACTTGATATCCCTGAATAATTCTTGCTGCTCAACTTCAATTATTCTCTGTTTCACCATTTCCAGCATGGCTAAAAAGGAAATTATGATTTCCAGCTTGTCCTGCGTTTTAGCCGTCAGTTCCGAAAAGGACGTTTCGATTCGTTTGCGCAAAGCGTCCTGCAAATCACTGATTTTTTCCTCAAGCGTCATCACTTCCCGGACAATTTCTTCCCCCAGTTTTTCAATGACCGGAATTTCAGAAAGCACCGCTAAAAAATATCTTTTTAAATCAAATACGTTGAAATTTTCCGGCGGATAAAAAATCGGGGCAATATCCCTGAAGCCTTCGCGCGTGTGGCTTATGCGGCCGGTCGCCGCCAGTTTGCCTATTTTCTGCGCCGCTTCTTTGAATTTCTTATATTCTTCAAGCTGGCGGGCCAAATCCTGAATTTCCTCCTCTTCTTCCGGCGTAAATTCCAAGGTCGGCAGAAGCGCCCGTGATTTAATCAAAATCAGCCTGGAGGCTACGGATAAAAATTCTGCCAGATTTTCCAGACAGATATTTTTGTCGCTTTTAACATAGTCCAGATACTGATCGGTCACCCGCGCCAGACTTATTTCCGTAATTTTCAGTTTTTGTTCCTCAATAAGCGCCAGCAGTAATTCCAGCGGGCCCTCAAATTTTTCTAATTTAAAGTTCAAATCAACAGGTTAACGGATTAACGAGTCAACGGATTAAAAACAACGCGTTAACTCTTTAACTCGTTAATGTAAAATTTCTAATTTTTCTTCTGGCTAAACGCGCCTTTCAGCGGATTTTCAATTTTCAGATATTGGCCGGTGTTCACCCGGATGGAATAAGCATACTCGCCCGAACCCAAATATATTTTTTTGCTTTTGGCCAGCAAATTATCAAAATGCATATCCAATTTCAAAATCCCTCTGAAAGGCGGCGTGGCGCCGACTTTCCCCGGCAGATTTTTTTTCATCCAGGCTTCTTTGGCAAAATCTATTTTTCTATAATTCTTCAGCCCATTTTTTTTCCGGACAGAATTTATGGCTTTCAGAAGTTTCTGCTTGTCCAGATTGCGGTTAGCCGGAATCAAAGCCACAAAATAATCGCTGTCAGCCTTCATAATCAAAGCCTTGCCCACTTCCTGCGGCTTGACTTTTTCCGTCTGCGCCGTGTCCCAGGCAGTATAAGTCGTCTTGTGCTCAATGACCTCATATTTGTATTTTTGGCCATCTAGATATTTGAGAATTTTTTTGGAAATAGCCATACTTTTTGTCATTCCAGCCTCCGCGCCGGAATCTAATAAATTTCTTACTTTCTTTCCGAATTATATCATTAAATTCATTTTTTGCCAAAGGACGGCCCCTAAAAATAAAAAGTCCTCCGTTTTCTGTCGGAAGGCTTGGATAACTTCAGGAAAAACTAATCATTTCTCCAATTCTGCTTCGCACTTATTGTCCTGCAATTTGAAGGCCGCCCAAAGAGCGGAAAAAACGACGA
>CAZUWD010000041.1:0-5767 GCA_964624015.1 uncultured Bdellovibrionales bacterium
CACTGAAAGATCATTTGGAGGCCAAAGACCACCATGCCGCGCTGGAATATCTCTACGATTTGGTAGATAAAAACAAACGGCATACTATTTCCGAAATACTGATCAGAAACCTACATCAAATTATAGTCCAGGAAACAGACAAAGAATGGGCCGGAAGATACAGGAACGCCAATGTAATAATCGGCGGAGCTAAACATATTCCGCCCAATGCCTTGCAAGTGCCGCAAAAAATGCGCGATTTGGTTAGTTGGCTCAATGCGCAAAAGTCAAAAACGCATATTATTGAATTGGCCGCATTACTACATCATAAATTAGTCCACATCCACCCATTTTTTGACGGTAATGGCAGAACTTCGCGCCTGGCGATGAATCTATTACTCATGCAAGCGAGTTATCCTTTAGTGGTCATTCTTAAAAACGACCGTAAAAAATATTACGATGTATTAAGCAAAGCCGATGATGGAAAATATGAACCGCTGGTGAAATTTATTACTCAATCGGTGGAGCGGACCATTGACATTTATCTAAAAACCTTAACTCCGGTAACGCAAAAACAAGAAAAATTCCTTAAGCTAACGGAAATATCAAAAATAACTCCTTTCTCCGCAAAATATTTAAATCTGCTTGCCCGGCAAGGAAAATTGGAAGCATATAAAGAAGGCAGGGACTGGTTAACGACAAAAGAAGCCATTGAACGATATCTGAAAAACAGGGTGCGGCAGAGAAAAAAATAAATAAGGTGTTTTGGGCTCGGGCATCCACCACTTTTATTTACCTTTGCTCTTCGCTCAACCTGCCTGCCGGCAGGAATAAAAAAAGAAATTTGAAAATTTTTTAAAACAAATTACTATCGTCGAAAAGAAAAGGAATACATCAGCTAACACGGCATATCCGGTTCATCCCGCCTTTCATTTAAAATAATAAGGTATGGCGGGACTTACCCAAATCCCGCACCAAAAAGAAAGTAGTCAAAGTTTGAAATATTTTAACAAATTAAACGGCAACCCAAGTTTTGTGCCATTAAAGGTGCGGGACTTCGGATAATGCCGATACGTTGTGGCGAAGTGCAAAATTCGCTCGCCTGACGGCCGCTTTGCATAGCCGCACGCTGTTAATAAGCTAAATAAACTAAAAACATGAATGATATTTTATACGGAGTTGATCTTTCAAAAAAAATTACTCCCTTAATGGCCAGGGATGCGATTTTTAAATGTTTCAAGCAAGCGCACAAAGAAGTTTTGGATTTAATGGATGAATTTTCTGAATGGAAATCCGATGAAGAAAGGAATAAATTTCGAGATCTGGCAATAGATTTTCAAATTAAAAATATATTCAAGGATGTGGGAGCAGATTTCGATAATCCCGCAAAACCCGATTTATATAAAGTTTTAGACAAGCTTGCCGAAGCGGGATCTCAATTCAGAAAACCTGAAATCGTGAACAAGCATTATGATGAGATAAAAAAGATTTTAGAAAAAATAGACTGAATAATTGGGAAGTTGCAGCGCATGGCAAGATATGCAAATCATTCTCTTGATGCAGTAGCCGGCAAAGCCAAAAAGAGCTTCTGATAAAAAAGCGGAAGCATGTCCAGCTTCCGCCCAATTCCACGTTTCCATCCATTCATTTCTTTTTTGTTTTTCCGCCCTTGGCAGACTTTTTCGTTTTTTCCGACTTGGCCTTCTTGGCTTCCCCGGCTTTTTTTGCCGCTTCTTTTTTAGCGGCGGCTTTGTGGGCGATTTTTTTGAATCTGTCCACTCTTCCGGTTGTGTCAACAATTTTTTTCCTGCCGGTGTAGAATGGATGGCAGGCGGAGCATATTTCCACCTTCATGACTTCAACTGTCGATCCGGTTTTGATGATGTTGCCGCAAGCACAGATGATTTTTGCTTCGGAATAATATTTCGGATGAATTTCCTTTTTCATGGCATTTGCAAAATTACAAATCGCGTACAAATTTTTAGATTTTATACGGATTATAACAGAAAGTTTATATTTTAATTACTCGTAAACCTTAGCATATATAAGTAAAATTGACAAGGGTCGGGGGGCTTGATATACTGTCCTACGTATATTATTCTGAACATATTCGCCGGAATAATATGCAAATCCGGCAGTGAAACTTTGAGCCTGCGCTCTTGCCGGCGCAACTTGACTCAAAAATCCGCCGCCGGAAAACTCTCGTATTTTTCGGGCCTATCCTGCTCCGGCTTGCCGGAGATTAATGGCCGGCAACGACGAAAAGTAGAGATTAATTAATAAGGATCAACATAATGACTGATGAAAAGAAGGCAGTCGAAGCTGCTGCAGCAAAAGCTTCAAATGGCGAAGATTATTTCGCCGGTTTTAATTTTGACGATCTGCAGGTGGACATGCAGGCGATGCTTAAAAACGGAGTTCATTTCGGCCATCAAAAATCCCGCAAAAATCCGAAAATGGACGAATATATTTTCGGAACTAGAAGCGGAATCAATATCATAAATCTGGAAACGACCGCTTCCAGACTGGAAGAAGCGCGACAGTTTGTCCGCAAGGTTGTTTCCGGGGGACAGGAAGTCCTTTTTGTGGGAACAAAAAAACAAGCCAAAAAACTGGTGGAATCGGCGGCCAAAGCCTGCGGGATGCCTTATGTGGTTGAAAGATGGCTGGGCGGAACTTTTACCAATTTTCGCAACATTGCGGCCAGGACAAAATTTCTGCGCGACGGTGAGGAAAAAATGAAAAAAGGAGAGTATGACAAATATACTAAATTTGAAAGGATGAAAATTGCTGAAGAACTCCGGAATCTGGAAAAGAAAATGGGCGGCATCAAAAATATGAGCAAATTGCCGGGAGCCGTTTTTGTTACGGGAATAATCGAAGATGATCTGGCAATTAAAGAGGCCAGAAAGAAAAATATTCCAGTCATTGCGCTGGCGGATACCAATGTGGATCCGTCCGTTGTCGATTATCCTATTCCGGCTAATGAAGACGCGGTTTCTTCTTTGCGCCTGATGCTGGCCTATGTGGTTAAGGCGGTTTTAGAAGCGAAAGAAAAAATCAAGACGGAAAAAGAATTCGAAAAAGTTAAGGAAAAATAAAAAGCGGTTCGAAATAATGAATGCATGCGGGTCTTCAGGCATAAGATTTGATAGTCCGCAAATCCGGATGCACGCGTATTTCGAGGCGGAATAAATCTATGTCAATTCTGGATCAAATAAAAAATCTGCGCGAAAGAACCGGCGCAGGGATAGTGGAAGTCAAAAAGGCGCTGGAAGAAGCGGGCGGTGATGAAGAAAAGGCGATTGATGTTTTGCGCAAACGCGGCCGGGAGAAAGCTATGAAAAAATCAAGCCGGATCGCCGAAGAAGGAATTGTCGGCATTTATATACATTCCAACCGCAAAATCGGAGCAATGGCAAAGCTTCTCTGCGAAACTGATTTTGTGGCGCGCAACGAAGAGTTCAAGGAGTTGGCGCAGGATATTGCCATGCATATCGCCGCTATGGATCCGAAATATCTCAAGCCCGAAGACGTTGCCGCGGAAACTGTGGAGAGGGAAAAAGAAATCTGGACGGAGCAGCTGAAACAGGAAGGCAAGCCGGAAACAATGCTTAAAAAGATTCTGGAAGGCAAAGAAAAAAAATTCAGGGAAGAAGTTTCTCTTCTGACCCAGCCGTTTGTGAAAAATCCGGAGCAAACAGTGGAATCTCTTGTAACTGAAAAAATCAATAAAACAGGGGAAAATATCCGGATAGGGGAATTTTACAGAATGGAACTGTAAGAATTCTAAAATTTTAAAATTTAGCGGATTATGAAGATATTGGTAACATTATATCCTTGGGAAAATCCGAAATTGTATGACGCGGGGGAATTTAAGCCGGAAGTCGGCGACAAAGTAATTGTCACTACAGAACAGGCGAATGAACTCGGCAGAGTTGAAGCTGTTGATGTGGAAAGCCGGGAGGATCCGACCGGCAAAATTGCCAGAATTGCCACCGAAAGAGACAAGGATGCCTACGCGCAACACAAAAAACAGAGCGGAGAATTTTTAAAAATCTGCGGCAGTATGTTGCGGGAGATGGAGCTGGAAATGAAGCTGTTGGACGCCATGGTCAGTCTTGACGGCAAGCAGGTTATTTTTGCCTTTACGGCGGACGGACGGATTGATTTCCGCGAATTGGTGAAAAATTTGTCCACGCATATAAAGAAATCGGTGCGAATGCAACAAATCGGATCGCGTGATGAAGCGCGCCGCTTGGGGGGCTATGGAATCTGCGGACGGGAATTGTGCTGTGTGCGTTTTGGCGGTAATATGCAGAGTATAACGACCGACATGGCGCGCGTTCAGCAAATTGCTCATCGCGGAACCGAACGGATCTCAGGGCTTTGTGGGCGCTTGATGTGCTGTCTGGCGTATGAAGCCGAACAATATCGCGAATTACTCAAGGGAATGCCGGAGCTTTACAGTACAGTGAAAACAGGGGAAGGCAAAGGTACGGTTATGGAAATCAATCCGTTTAATAAAGAAATTAAAGTTAAGTTGGAAACGGGAAAATACGCGATAATTGAAAAGAAAGATATTAAAGATTAAGATCGGCATTGGAATACGAATTTTGAAGCTTAAGGCAAATCTGAAATTTTATAAATTATGTTGTATTCAATCATACCTCCCATATTAGTTGTTTTGAGTCTGGCTGCCATAATAGTTTTTGTGGCGAAAAAATCAAAAAAAATCGCTAATTTGGAATTGGATGAAAATCCGGAAGAAAGATTTGCGGAAAATCGCCTGGCGGAATCAAGCAGGATGGCTAAAGTTTTTGCGAAAATTAAGAATGTTAAAAATGAAGACATTAAGCATTTTGGGCTGGCGTTCCTGGAGCAAATTACCCGCCGTTCGCGCCTTTTGTTTTTAAAACTGGAAATGCAGTGCGCGGGCTGGAGCAGTTATATCAGAGAAAAAAGAAAAAAACGAGCCGAGAAAAAAACAAAAAAGGCGGAATCAATGGAAGTCGCCAATGCGGAAAAAGAAAGCGCATATAAAGAAGAGGAATTTGTCCGCAGGCGTGACGGAGGTTCCGAAGAAAAAGCCGGAAGCGCCGCCAAAACTGAAAAAGGATTTTCCAAATTTTCTTTAGAAAGTTTAAAAGAAAGAAAAACAGGCGCTCTGCCGCCGGAACCGGAAGAAAAAGTTTTCAAGCCTATTATCAGCGATAAGATAGTTTCGCCGCGGCCGCGCGCTGAAATCAGGGATCGCCTGGAAGAGCTTTTGGTTGAAAGAATCGCGGTTAATCCCAGGGACATTGAGGCTTATGAGCGATTGGGAGAGTATTATCTGGAGATCGGAAACTTCGCGGATTCGAAAGAATGTTTCAAGCAGGTATTGAAACTCAATCCGGGAAACCGCAACGCAAAATACCGCATGCGCCGGCTGGAAAATCTGCTGGCTGGGAAATAGGCAGGCCGTTGTAGCTCAGTTGGTAGAGCATTTCCATGGTAAGGAAAAGGTCCGCGGTTCGATCCCGCGCAACGGCTCACAATTGAATAAATGGGTAGGTGGCGGAGTGGTCAATCGCACTTGACTGTAAATCAAGCGTCTTCGGACTTCGGGGGTTCGAATCCCTCCCTGCCCACTAAAAATTGTAACCAAGCCTGAGTAGCTCAGCTGGTTAGAGCAATTGTTTTGTAAACAATAGGCCGTCGGTTCGAATCCGACCTCAGGCTCAATGTAAATACTTTGAATTACGAAACTCCTAAATCCGAGTTTCAATAGTGGTATAATGATTAT
>CAZUWD010000042.1:0-1901 GCA_964624015.1 uncultured Bdellovibrionales bacterium
GGCATCTCCATCTGCATTTAATCGGAGGCGCGAAACTGTATGAGGAGATAAGACCAGTTTAATATATGCAAATTCAAATTTCAAAATTCCAAATCCTAAATAAATCCAAAATCCAAAAGTTTAAAATATTTAATCATTGGAAAATTGGAATTTGTTTGGAAGCCTGCCTGCCGGTAGGCAAGGTTGGCGCTTGGAAATTGGGATTTCCAATGAAAGGGGGTTTTTATGATTGAAGTAAAAAAGAAAAACAGGGAAACAAGTGAGAGCTTGATTCGAAGATTCAGCCGCCGTGTTCAACAAAGCGGAGTTTTGGTTCATGTCCGCAAAACCAGATTTCGCACGGAAGAAAAGAGCCGTCGGCAGATGCGCGAAGGCGCGATGTATAAGGAAAAAGTCAGGAAAGTTGTGAACCGACTCAAGAAAATGGGCAAATTCGACGAACAAAATTTCAGAAATGTTAAGAAGAAACTAATTCCCAAGGAATAATATGTCGCTCAAACAAAAAATAATTTCTAATATGAAAGAGGCAATGAAAGCCGGTGACGCGCTCAAGCGTGACACTTTGCGTATGCTGGATTCAATAATCAAAAATGAAGAAATAGAGAAGCTTAAAAAAGAAGAAGGACTAAATGATTTGGAAGTGCAGGAAGTGATTGCGCGCGCCGTCAAACAAAGGAGAGACGCGGTTGAGCAATATGCGTCCGGCGGGCGCGCCGATCTTGCTGAAAAAGAACAAAAAGAAATTGAAATCCTTTTGCAATATATGCCGGCGCAGTTAAGCGAAGATCAGGTGCGTGTGATTATTAAAGAAGTGATTGCGCAGGCCGGCGCTGTCTCAAAAACCGATATCGGCAAAGTCATGGGTTCGGCTATGGGTCGCCTCAAAGGCCAAGCGCACGGGAAGTTGGTGAAAAAAATCGCGGAGGAAGAGTTGCCAGGATAATAGTGTTTAAAATTTGCAGTCAAAACCGCATGGCATGTCCAGCGGTTTTGTTTTTGGTCGCATTGTGTATAATATAGATATGGATAAAAACAACAAATTTATTGCCGAAATTGAAAATTACGCCAACCAGGAGAAGCTTTATTCAGTGGTTTTTTATGGCGCCTCGACAACAAGCGCCGAGTATGCCATGCCAAATTGGGGTGAAATAATCCGGTATTGGCTTAAGGATTATGTCGCTGAAAAGCTGGGTGATTACAAGAAATCGTTTTGGAACATCCAAACTTCCAACCGCGGTCTGAATGGCGCCAGTTCCCAGGAACTTCTGGAAAGGTTTGCTAAATTGGTACTGAGCCTTAACCCGCAATTAATTTTTCTAAGCGTTGGCAAAAATGATGCTTACTACGGCATAGATAAAGAAATAACCAGAAAAAATACCGGGAAAATAATCAAGACAGCCTTAGATAAAAATATTAAAATTGTTTTCGCAACTACCGTCCCGACGCTTTGGGAAAAATTAAACGACAAAATCAGGCCATACGTGGAAATTGACAGGGAGGTGGCGAAAAATTTTGAAGCAGATGAAAATTTTATTTTTGTCGATTTTTATAAATTTTTTTCCGACGATGATTTAAATAAGGCTTATACCTTGGTCAGTGAAGATGGAAACGAAGATGTCGGCATTGCTCCAGGAGAAGTTGACCCGATACATTACAACCGGATTGGCAACGCTAAAGTGGCAAAAATACTGCTCAAAGAAGCATTTGGTATAGATTTTAATGATGAAAAGTTTTTAGAGGGACTTGAGGATATTTCAAAAAAATATCCGGGGCACTGAAATTTTATGCGAAAATCAAAAGTCAAAGCTGAAAAACGCGAAAAGAAAAAGAAGCCGAAAATGAAAGTTTCCGGCAAAAGCGTGTTTAAGATTAAAAACATTTTGGACAAAAAGGCGAAAAAA
>CAZUWD010000042.1:2001-5681 GCA_964624015.1 uncultured Bdellovibrionales bacterium
TTCCGGCAAAAGCGTGTTTAAGATTAAAAACATTTTGGACAAAAAGGCGAAAAAATCATGAGCAACGCGGAATTTTTGAAAAAAATTTTCCGGCGTGCCATCTTCCAAATTCCTAGATGCAAGCTGGATTTCCGGGCGCTGGCTGTTGCCGCGGCTATTGCGCTTTTTTTATATGCCTCTTCGGAATTTCAAGATTTGTTTTTCCGTTCAGTCGGCTTTATCAGCGATTTTTTCCGCGCCCACACGGTTTGGGGCGTTTTTATTTTCATACTTATTTCTGGTGCGGCGGTGATCCTTTCGCCGTTTTCCAGTGTGCCGCTTTATCCCCTCGGCCATTATGGTCTGGGGTGAAGCGCTGACGATTTCAATGCTCATTTTTGGCTGGTTTTTTGGCGGTTGGGCAGCTTATCTTCTTGGCGGCTATGCCAGCAAAAAAATTATGAGCCGTTATTGGGACGCGAAAAAAATAGAATTTTACAGAAATAAAATCTCAACCCGCGCTCAGTTTTGGTTTGTCATCCTTTTTCGCCTGGCGATTCCTTCGGAAATTACGAGCTATACTCTCGGCATCATCCGCTATCCATTGGGAAAATATCTTGTCATCACGCTATTAACTGAAATTCCCTTTGCCTTCGCGGCTGTTTATCTTGGGGAAGTGCTCATTGAAGGCAAATTCCTGATTTTTGCGGGACTGATTTTGCTTGTGGCCGCGGCCGTGGCCATGGCTTCCCATTTTTTCCATAAGAAAATATAAAAATGGAATAAATACGTTCCAAGCGGGTATTACTTGGCATAATCATTAATTCAAAAATTTATGCCGCGGATAATACATTTTGAAATTCCGGCGGAGAATCCGGAAAAAATCGTCAAATTTTACCAAGATGTTTTCGGCTGGGAAATAAACAAATGGGGGAACGAGCCGTATTGGATGGTGAAAACCGGCAAAGCGCCAGAACCGGGTATTGACGGCGCGATTTACAAGAAAGACTGGATGACGGAAACCGTCAACACTGTTTCGGTTGAGAATCTGGATGAGTATCTGGAAAAAGTAAAAAAGAGCGGAGGGGAAATTGCGCGCGAGCCGATGGAAATTCCCGGCGTCGGCCGCCACGCGGTCGCCAAAGATCCGGAAGGAACGCTGTTTGGAATACTCCAGCCGTATTCGAATCAGACGATGGTGTAAAACTTTTATATACACAAAATTCTTATATTCTCGAGAATATAAGAATTCTTTTGTGGTTTAATCCTTTCACTTATTTGTTTTTTTGCGGTAAATTTGCTAGATTAAAAACACCATTGAACGGAAAGTTCTTAATAAAATTACACAAAGAAAGCGAGGAAAAGAAAATGTCAGGATTAACAGTTGCACTGAAAGGACAACAATCCGGGAAAATAGTGGAGGGAAAAAAGACCATAGTCGTACCCTTTTTCGGAGACAATAGCGGTTCCTTTGGAGTCGGATTTTTGGTTTCTGGTCAACCATGGGCGTATCTGAATGGCCCGGTTTTTCCCAAAGCAATTATCCAGTCTTGGCGGGGCATGAAAATTTTCGAAAAGCTGGATCGTATAGAAAGGGAAACTTTGCATTATTGCTGGCAGGCAGGTAGCGAAGATGCTGAAGAAAAATATCTTAAAAAATTGGCGGAACAATTTCATGGCCGCGAGATATTCGACAAAATAAGGGAGGAGATTTTCCTTGTCGGCCCTTCACTTGAAGAACTTGATTCCGTGATTCAATCTTTGCGGAATGGTTCGGTAGATTTGAGTTACAGCGGAGGAGAACTGGAAAGGGAAGCGGAAAAGGGCAGAATTCCGCTGACAGAAGAAGTTCAACGTATCATTTATGAGACCAAGCAAAGACAGGACAGAAGCAAATGGGAGCTCGAAGAATGCGATAAAAGTCTTCCCCGCGAAGAAAGTTTATCTTGGTTTTTCTACGATCTGGGCATCGGTAATTTCATTTTCGGTTTCAATGAGTGGGGCAAGGAACGCACAGTTTATGGATGGGAATATGGCCATCGGGAATTAAAAAATCTCGACCGCGATGCCAAATGGGACAGCTTCAATAAAAGAAGCTTTCCCTATGGACACATGCTCCTGCATTCCAAACAGGGTCCGGATGTTTTTTATTCCAACTGCATAATGAGAGCGCGGATTGATTGTCGGCGCGATCAGATAGGAAGCCCGAGCTTATTTGATGCTGTAAGCAAGAGAACATATGCATTTCTTTTTGCCGATTATCGCGATGGCAGGTTTTTTTATTAAAACTCGCGTCAGCGGCCAAGGCATTTTTCCATTCGATGAAGAGTTTACGATTTTTCAGTTGCGGGAAATGCTTGGAATCTCTCAGCGACCCGGAGGTCTTGACTATTATGTCAAGCCCTATGATGGAGCAGTGGGCAAAGTTGAAAAAAAGAAAGGTTTCTGGCGCACACTTGGAGGTTTTTTTAGGTTCAGCAAAGCCGCATGATGTCTTGCGAAGTTATTTTTCAAAGCCCTTTCCGGAATTTCGGCGAGGGTTTTAAATTTGACAAAAAAGGCAGCAGGGAAGAATGCAAGCGATTAAGGTTTATATTTGGGGATGCAAGGGCATGGAAACGCAAAAAAAGCGACAGCTATTATTTTAAAGAAAGATCGAATGAAAAAAAGTGTATTATAAATTATGAAACTGAATAAACTTTCTCCGGAAGAAAAAAGGGTTATTGAGGACAAAGGCACGGAAGCGCCGTTTTCCGGAGAATATGACAATTTTTTCGTGCCGGGCATGTTTGTTTGCCGCCGGTGCGGGGCGCCGCTCTATCGCAGTGAAGACAAATTTGATTCTCATTGTGGCTGGCCGGCTTTCGATTAAGAAGTGGCCGGAGCGGTGAAGAAAAGCTTGGATGCTGACGGGAACCGCACGGAAATCACCTGCGCGCGTTACGGCGCGCATCTAGGACATGTTTTCGTTGGAGAAAAAATTACTCCTCGGGACACACGACATTGCGTCAATTCGCTGTCTCTGAAATTCGTTCCCCAGGAAGCGATGGAAAAAATACCAAATGAAATCGTCTATTTCGGCGGCGGCTGTTTTTGGTGTACGGAGGCGGTTTTTGCAAAACTAAAAGGCGTGGTTTCTGCCATGCCAGGTTATGCCGGCGGTTCGCCGACTGGCGGGAAAAATAATCCGACTTATAAAGAGGTGTGTTCGGGCAAAACCGGACATGCGGAAGTGACCAAAGTTGAATTTGATCCGACGCGAATTTCCTACGAAGCGCTGCTGGAAGTATTTTTTGCCACGCACAATCCCACCACGCCCAACCGGCAGGGATCGGATGTAGGTACACAATACCGTTCCATAATTTTGTATGTAACGGAATTGCAAAAAGAAATCGCGGAAAAATTTATCAAAAATTTAGAAGCGGAAAAAAATTATGGAAATAAAATTGTAACAGAAGTAAAGCCTTTGGAAAAATTCTATCCGGCCGAAGAATATCACAAGGATTATTTTGATAAAAATCCAGAAGCGGCCTATTGCCAGGCGGTCATCAATCCGAAACTAAAAAAATTGCGGGGAAAATTCAACCAGTATCTGAAATAAAATTCAATACGTATTAAAGTATGTGTTAAATTACTTATTAATTATGTAATTACTTTGAATTACTAAACTAACTTTACCAATTAAATTCAGACAACTTTAA